>JANQFN010000482.1 GCA_028277825.1 Desulfarculaceae bacterium | reverse complement strand
ACGTGGGCCAGGCCTTCATGTACGGCGCCAAGGGCGGCGAGGTGTTCATCCTGGGCAACGGCGCCGGCCGGCCCCTGATCAACGGCGTGGGCCGGCCCCGGGTGGTGATCAACGGCACTTGCCTGGATTTCTTGGCCGAGTCCTTCATGGCCGGCGACCCGCACGACGGCGGCGGCTTTGTGGTGCTAAACGGCGTCAGCTTCGACGACCAGGGTCAGGTGATACCCCTGCCCACCCCCTACCCCGGGGCCAATTTGTTCTCCCTGGCCTCGGGCGGAGCCATCTTCGTGCGCGATCCCAAGCACAAACTCATCGACAAGCAACTCAACGGCGGCCAGTTCATGGAGATGACCCAGGAGGACTGGGAGCTGATCCTGCCCTACTTGCAGGCCAATGAGCGCCACTTCGGCATATCCATCGAGGACGACCTGCTGACCGTCAACGGCGAAAGGCTCTCGCCCTTGGAGGTCTACCGCAAGGTGGGGCCGGTGAAGCTGGCGGTGTTGGCCAAGCAGTCTCCCCCGGAATAGGCAACGCACCTAAAAACATTACGCCGCTGGCTTGGGTACGCTCCAAGTCAGCAGCGCTTTTTTTAATGGGTGCCGGCTTATTTACGGTCTTGATATATCGGGTGTATGTGGAACCTAGGCGAATTATCTCCTCCGCCCAAGCGTCGGCGGGCTTTTTTTTGCGCTGGCCTAGCCTATTGCGGTAGTTTAGAAAAAATGATTTTGCTTTACAGTCACCTTTGACGCCGGATGACAAGCGCCGTATGGATCAGGCTCCCAACACCAGCCCCCCAGCCAAGCGCCACTGGCGAGGTCTACTGCTGAAGCTGGGCCTGGCCGCGATCTGGGCCCTGGTCTGCGGCCTGGTCGCCCATGGCCTCACCCTGCCCGACACCGCCAATGGCGCCCTTCCCTACGGCTGGGGCCTGAACCGGCCCCAGGGCTGGATATTCTTCATCCGGGTCCTGGCACCGGCTGGCCTGTGGCTTATGAGCGCCGCCTGCCACGGCCTGGCCGCCTACCTGGGCCGGGCCCCGGACCGCAGAGACTGGCTGGCCTATCTGGCCCTAACCCTGCTGCTGCTGTTCACGGCGCTGCATAACCACCTGCCCGCCTGGCCCCTGTGGTGCGGCCTGGCTTACCTCTTGGCCCTGACCTGGCAGGCGAGTCTATCCGCCGCCCTGCTCTGGCGCCGGAGCGGCGAGGCGGCGGACCTTTCCCCCCGGGGGTTTGCCTGCTGTTTGGCCGGCCTGGGCCTGGCCCTGTATCTGGCCCTGGCTTTCTGGGTGGCCCAGGCGGTGGGCACCAGCGGGGATGAAACCATCTATTTGATCGACGCGGACCGGATGCTGGCCGCCCTGGGCCTTTCCGAAGGCGACGCCGCTGCCCCGGAAAAGCGCCTGGCCTTTTACTGGGGCCGCTGGAGCCCGGTCTTGGCCGCGCCCATGGCCGAGAGCTGGGCCTTCAAGGTCTTCCTGGCGCCCGGCTTCGCCCTGGCCGGGCGCATCGGCGCGATGGCCATGCTCAGCCTGGCCGGCGCGGCCTGTTTGGGAGTGTTCGCCTCCTTGGGCCTGCGCCTGGGCTATGGGCGCCGCGCGGTGCTCCTGGCCGGCCTGCTGTTGGGCTTCACCCTGCCCTTCCTGCAGATGATCCAGCACGTGTACCCCGGCATGCTGGGGGCCCTGATCGTGGTGCTGGGTCTGCGCCTGCTGCCCGCCCTGCCCGAGCGCGCCGGGGCGGTGCTGGCTGCCATGGCCGGCCTGAGCCTCTTGCTGGTGCTGGTGAAATTCCGCCTGGCCCCAGCCGCCCTGGGGCTGCTCCTGGCCGCCTGGCTGGCCGCCTGGTGGCAAATGCCCTCCTGGCGCCGGGCCCTGGCCTGGGGCGGGGTGATTACGGCCGCGCTGCTGGCGGTGATCGCCGGCGCGGCCCTTTTGGGCTTGCCTGGTTTGGGGCCTCTGGCCGCCGAGCTGAGGGGCATACCCAAGCTCCATCCCTGGCTCCTGGGTCTCAGCATCCCGGGCCAGTTCCTGGACCAGCAGTTCGGGCTGTTGGCCTATGCTCCCTGGCTGCTGTTAGCCCTGGCCGCCCTACCCCGCTTTGGCCGTGAGCAGCCCGCCATGCTGGTCTATTCAGCCGTGGTGTTCGCCTTGTTCTTCGGCCTGTTGACCCTTTGGCGCTGGCTGCAATGGTACGGTGGCTTCACCCCGCCGGCGCGCTACCTCACGCCGCTGTTACCCATCCTGGCCCTGTGGTCCCTGCCCGCCTGGCAGCGGGGCGGGGCCTGGCTGTGGCGGCTGGCAGTGGCCTGTCTGGCGTTGCTCTCCTGGGCCGGTGCATTTTTCTACACCCTGGCGCCGCAAATGCGCCTGCACCGTCGCACCGGGGTCAACAACCTGCTGGACTGGCTGGGGGACCTCTTCGGCAGCGTGCTGCACCGCTTCTTCCCCTCCTTCAACGATGCCTCCGCTGTGTCCTGGACCCCGGTATTGTTCTGGTTACTGCTGCTGGCCGTGGCCGCGGTTTACCTCTGGCTGCGCCATCCGGACAGACAACCGGCCGCTCCCGGCTCACAAGGCAATAAAGCGGTGGCCATCGCTGCGCTGGCCCTGCTGCTGCTCAGCGGGTCGGGCCTGATCTGGCTGGGCCGCGCCCTGCCCAGCCACAGCCTGCCGGCGGAATCCCTCTTTAGCCCTCGCAGCATCCTGCACGGCGACTACTACAACCAGCCGGTGCTGCTGGTCCTGCGCCGCCCAGGCGACTGGGGCCAGGCCCGCATCATCGGCGGAGGCAAGGGCCATCTCACCGCCACGGTGCGGCGCTACCCCGGTCGACCCTCGGTGGGCGCCCCGCCGGTGCTGGCCTTCAGCCTGGACGGCAAAGAGGTGAGGCGGCTCAGTGTGCCCGAGACTAACTGGCGCAACTATTCTTTTAATCTCGAGGCCAGCCCGGGGCCGCACCAACTGCGCGTGACCTTGGCCAGCAGCAACGGCCGCGACGCTGTGGGCCTGGACCGGCTGGAACTGGTCTTTGATTGACCGGGCCTTTGGGGGCACTTCTGGTGAGGATCGGGCGGGATAATCTGCCGGGATAGGCGCTAGGTTTCTTGCACACCCCCGGTGCCGGCCTGCTCCAGGCGCTGGCCGTACATCTTTTGGTAGTAATCACGGTAGGCGCCGCTGGTCACCCGCTGGCACCAATCCTGGTGGTCCAGATACCAGTCCACCGTGCCGGCCATGCCCTCTTCAAAATCAATGGCCGGCGCAATGCCCAACTCCCTTTGCAGTTTGCCCGCGTCGGTAGCGTAGCGCCGGTCGTGCCCCGGCCGGTCGGCGATATGGGTGATCAGGCTCAGGCGCTCTTCCAGCTCCAGGCCCAGGCGCTCACAGACCAGCTCCACCAAGAGGCGCACCACCTCCAGGTTGGGCCGCTCGGCGTTGCCGCCCACGTTGTAGGCCTCCCCGGCACGGCCCTGGCGCAAAACCGCCTCAGTGGCCCGGCAGTTGTCGCTTACCTGCAGCCAGTCGCGCACGTACAGGCCGTCGCCATACACCGGTAGGGGTTCGCCGGCCACAATGTTGGCGATCATCAGGGGAACCAGTTTTTCGGGGAACTGGTAGGGGCCGTAGGTGTTGGAGCAACGGGTGATTTTCACCGGCAGGCCGAAGGTGTGGAAATAGGCCTGGCTCAGGTGGTCGGCCGCCGCCTTGGAGGCGCTGTAGGGGTTGCGCGGGGCCAGGGGGCGGTCTTCTCTGAACAGCTCCGGGTCGTCCAGTTCCAGGGCGCCGTAGACCTCATCGGTGGACACGTAGACAAAGCTGTTGCCCGTCTCACCGTCCCAGGCCCGGCGGGCGCACTCCAACAGGTTGTGGGTGCCCAGGACGTTGGTCTGCAGAAACTCGGCCCCGCCCCCGATGGAGCGGTCCACGTGGCTCTCGGCCGCGAAATGCACCACCGCCTGGGCCTGCTCCAAAAGCCCCAGGCAGAGTTTTTCGTCGCGCACGTCGCCGCGCACGAAGCGGTAGCGAGAGGCGAAGTCGGCCTCCACGTCGCTTAAGCTCTCCAGATTGCCGGCGTAGGTCAACAGGTCCAGGTTCACCACCTGGTCGTCTGGGTTGGAGGCCAACAGATGGCGCACGAAGTTGCTGCCGATGAAACCGCAACCTCCGGTGACCAGTATCTGCAAATTTTTGTCCCTCGCGCTTAGTTCCTCATGCCGTCCGGCGGCGCTTGGCCCTTTAGCTCTCCGCTTCCCGCTCCAGCAGGTCCTGCAGATATTCGCCGTAAGCGGTGCCCTTCAGCTCCGCCGCGCAGCCTTCAAGCTGGCCCGCGTCGATGAAGCCCTGCTCAAAGGCCACCTCCTCCAGACAGGCCATCTTCATGCCCTGACGCTCCTCGATAGTGCGCACGAACTGGGAGGCCTGCAAAAGAGCGGTGGGCGTGCCGCTGTCCAGCCAGGCCACGCCGCGGCCCATCTTCACCGCGTTCAACTTGCCCCGCCGGATGTATTCGTTGTTCACGTCGGTGATCTCGTATTCGCCCCGCCAAGAGGGCTTTACCGCCTCGGCGATGTCGCAGATCTCGGCGTCATAAAAATACAGCCCGGTCACCGCCCAGCGGGAAGCGGGCTTTTCCGGCTTTTCCTGAATGGCC
>JANQFN010000470.1 GCA_028277825.1 Desulfarculaceae bacterium | reverse complement strand
CTAGCATGTTGGCTATGGCCTGCCCAGCCACCTGGTGACCGTGATGGTTCCAGTGGGCGTCCAGAGGCAGGCAGTTGGTGCGCTGCGGGCTCTGGTTGACCCGTTGGTAAACTCTGGGCAGATACCCGGCTCCACTTTGTTTGAAGATCTTTTCATAGGCCGCGTCAAAGCTGGAGTCCACTGAAAAACCCACGAAAACCGTATCCGGGAATTCCTTTTGGGCCCGTTTTAGCACCCGCTTGAGCACCTCCAGGCCCTGCTGCATCAAGGCCACCTGCTCTGGTTCTGGCAGGGCCAATTGGGCCTCAGCCCAGTCCAGAAAGCCCAGCTTGAACCTGCCGTCCAAGACCAGCAGCCGATTGAACAGCGTCCGGCTCAAACAGAGGTACTTAAACCAGGCGAAACGGGGATCGCGCATCTGGATGCGGTTGGTCTCCAGGTCCCAATAGGGCCTGAGCCGCTGGCTGTTGTTGGCAAAGGAGCTTTTGTCCAGTTCATACACATTGTTGTGCGGGTCATTGCCGGACAACTGCCAGATCACGATCTCAGGCTCGATCTGGGGGTAGAGTTTCTTTAGGAGCAAATACTGCTGCACGCTGCCGTAGCCGCCGATGCCCGCGGCATAGACCGTGTATTTGTCCTGGTTGATTTTTTCAAAGACATCGAAATAGGCCTTGCCCGGCGACACGGTGTGACCGTGGGTGAAGGAATCACCCAGAAACAGGACCCGGGCGCCCTTGCCGTTGGCTGGCTTTTTGTTCAGCAGGGCATGGGGCGCTGGTTCTAAGGCCACGTCTTCCTTGCATTTGTTTTGTTCCAGGCGCGGTTTTTGTCTGGTGTTGAGCACCCATCCCAGTTCCGGGTGGTCCTGGAAATAAGCCGTATCCGGTTCGTACCAAAAATGGCGGTACATCCGGCAGGCCATCTCGGCCGCGGCCAGGAGCGCCAGCAGGATGATCAACAAAAACAGAGCCATGCTGATCAGGGGATGTCGCTCAAATGCACTGCTCTTGGCCAAGGCCTGCCTCTGGTTTCCAATTCACTAAGGTCTGAGACAAGATAGTCCAAGGTTTGGATACAAGTCAATTTTTCAGACACGCAGGAAAGATTAATTAGGTTAGTAAAAGGGAAGATCAGTGGGGTGCTTGCAGTGTGCCGGTTGATTATTCTACCGCATGACGCAATGGCCCTCGGTCGTGCTTAGCTTGTTACACTGCCCGGTTTTTTAAACTTAGTTTCGTTTTTTTTTCGTGGTTTGGCGGCTGGTTTGATTTGATGCGGGGCAGATAAGGCGGCGATCTGTTGGCTACAGTGTTGGTTCAGCAAAGCCCGACAGCCGGTTTACTGTCCTGCTGCTTATTCCCAATTTTCCAAACTTCTTTGCCACAATAAACGGGCGCTCACATACTGTAAGCACCCGTTTTTTAATCCCCATACGGGGATTCATTCCCCGCGGCTTGCCGTGCTATAAAGCTGAAATCTTCCTCTTGATACCCCGCTGCTTGCGGCGGGGTTGTTCATTGTGGTGCCGTCGGCCGGATTTGAACCGGCACGGGTCGCCCCACCGCCCCCTCAAGACGGCGTGTCTACCTATTCCACCACGACGGCACTTAAAGACGTTGTAACTGGCTGGACGCTCCCTCTATTTGCTTTCGGCCGGGGCCGGCGGTGCCGGTTTGGCCGGGGCCGGGGCCTCCTTGGCCGGCGGCGCGGGGGCGCCTTCCATGACTGAGGTGGGGGCGCCGCGGTGGCCGAACATGGCCAGGCCCAGGGAGGTGAGCATGAAGACAATGGCCACCACCGTGGTCATCTTGCTCAAAAAGGTGGTGGCCCCGGCGCTGCCGAACACGGTCTGGGAAGAGCCGCCAAAGGCGGCGCCCATGGAGGCGCCCTTGCCGGCCTGCAACAGCACCACCAGCACCAGGGTGACGCAGGCCAAAACGTGAATTGCCAAAGTTACGGAGGTCATATTATAAAAGGTCTCCGGATCAGGCGGCCTGGATGATGCCCAGAAAACTCTGGGCGGAGAGCGATGCTCCACCCACCAGGACCCCGTCCACCTCGGGTTGACTAATAAGACCGGCCGCGTTGGCCGGCTTGACACTACCTCCATACAGGATTCTGGTAGAGTTAGCAACCGTTTTGTCGAATCTGGACTCCAGCCAGGCGCGCATGAAGGCATGCGCCTGGTTGGCCTGTTCCTCTGTGGCCGTCAGCCCGGTGCCTATGGCCCAGACCGGCTCATAGGCCAACAGCAGGTCTCCCAATTGGCCGGCCTCGAACCCGGCCAGAGCGCCGCTGAGTTGGCTTTGCAGCACCCCCTCGGTCTGGCCGCCCTCCCGTTCCTCCTGGGTCTCACCCACGCACAAAATGGGCTTGATGCCCGCCCTCAGGGCTGCCTCCAGGCGCAAACGGGCGGTCTTTTCGCTCTCTCCGAAATACAGCCGCCGTTCGGAATGGGCAATTAGCACATGGCTGGCGCCGGCGGCCTTTAGTTGGGGCCCGCTCACCTCGCCGGTGTAGGCGCCCGAGTCCTGCCAATAGAGGTTTTGTCCGCCCACCAGCACCGAAGATGAACTTAGGCTCAGAGCCACCGGCTCCAGGGCCAGGAAACCGGGGCAGACCAGCACATCCACATCATCGCGCATCAGTCCCGAGGCGATCTCGCCGGCCAGGGCGATGGCCTCCTCCACGGTGTTGTGCAGTTTCCAGTTGCCGGCCACCATAATTTTCGCGGACATGCAAACCTCCGCCAATACTTGAGTTTGTTTGGTTAGGCCCGCCCGCCGTTTTCCAGACCGGTGGTGCCGCCCAGGGCCTCCACCGCGGGCAGCACCTCGCCGGTCAACAGGGCCAAAAAGGCGCCGCCGCCGGTGGAGATGTAGGAGATGTTTTCGCTCTCGCCGGCGTTGGTGACCACCACGTCGGTGTCGCCGCCGCCGATGATGGTCAGGGCGTAGGTCTGGGCCACGGTGCTGACCATGTTGTAGGTGCCCCGGGAAAAGGCGTCCATCTCAAAGGCGCCCATGGGGCCGTTCCAGATGATGGTCTTGCAGTCTCTTAAGGCCTCGCGATAGAGCAGGGAGGTGGCCGGCCCGATGTCCATGATCATCCAATCATTGGGCACGTCCATCACCGTGACCAGCTTGGTCTCCGCCTTGGGGTCAAAGCGGTCGGCCACCACGCAGTCCACCGGGATGAACATCTTCACTCCGCGCTTTTTGGCGTTTCGCAGCAGCACGTTGGCCACCGGCACCAGTTCCTCTTCATACAGACTCTGGCCCACGTTGATGTCCACGCTTTTCAAGAAAGTGTTGGCCATGGCCCCGCCGATGATGATCTTGTCGGCGTGGTCCAAGAGGTTTTCCAGGGCGGGCAGCTTGGTCATGGCCTTGGCCCCGCCTAACACCGCGGCCAGGGGCCGGGCCGGGTCCACCATGGAGCGCCGGAAATAGTCCAGCTCCTTTTTCATGGTGAAGCCGGCCACCGAGACGGGGACGTAATCCACGATGCCCACCACCGAGGCGTTTTCGCGGTGGGCCACGGCAAAGGCGTCATCCACGTACACGTCGCACAGGGCGGCCAGGGCCTTGGAGAACTCGGGATCGTTGTCAGTCTCGCCCTGGTAGAAGCGCAGGTTTTCCAGCATCAGGACGCTGCCCGGCTCCATCTCCTCCACCGCCTTTTGCACGCCCTCATTGCAGCAGTCCGGTGCCAGGGGCACCTCCTTTTTGAGCAGGCGGCCCAAGCGGCGGGCCACCGGGGCCAGGGAGAGCTTTTCCACCCGCTGACCCTTGGGGCGCCCCATGTGGGAGGCCACGATTACCTTGGCGCTTTCATCCAGGGCGTAGTTTATGGTGGGCAGGGCGGCGCGGATGCGGTTGTCGTCGGTTATGTTGCCTTCTTCGTCCAGGGGCACGTTGAAGTCCACGCGAATAAAAACCCGCTTGCCATCTAGATCCACCTGATTGATGAACTGCACTGCTACCCCCTAACCGTGTCTAAAACAGGCGGCCGCAACCCTATCGGGCCCGGGGCCGCCTGCGCTGCTGGCTGTGGTTGGATGCATACTGCTGGGCGCTAACCTCGCAAACGTCCTACATGGAGCGGGCCACCATGGCCGCTAGGTCCACCAGGCGGGCGGCATAGCCCATTTCATTGTCATACCAGGCCAACACCTTGACCATGCGCCCGCCGATCACCTGGGTCAGGGGCGCGTCCACCACCGAGGAATAGGTGCTGCCGGTGTAGTCGATGGAGACCAGGGGCACCTCGGTGACCAAGAGGTAACCCGCCATGGGGCCCTGGGCCGCCTCGGCCAAGGCGGCGTTGACTTCATCGGCGGTCACCTCCCGGCCCAGGCGGCAGGTCAAATCCACCAGGGAGACGTCCGGCGTGGGCACCCGGATGGAGAAGCCGTCCAGTTTGCCGGTGAGCTCCGGGATCACGATGGTGACCGCCTTGGCCGCGCCGGTGGTGGTGGGGATCATGGACATGGCCGCGGCCCGGGCCCGGCGGATGTCCTTGGAAGAACCGTCCAGGATGCGCTGGC
>JANQFN010000440.1 GCA_028277825.1 Desulfarculaceae bacterium | reverse complement strand
GGCAAGCTGCCACATAGACCTCGGTCTTGCCGGAACCGGTGACGCCGTAGAGCAAAAATGATTTGAATTCGTGGTCAGTTACAGCCGGGATGATGGCATCCAGGGCAGCCTGTTGATCTGCGGTATAGGCCTCGGGCCGGGGTTCGGGCAGGATGGGCAGCCCCAGCAGGTCGCTGACCACTGGCCGATGGCTGATGCTCAGCCAGCCAGTGGATTCCAGTTTGCGGGCCAGTTGGGTTATGCGCGGGAAATCATTGCGTAAGGTGGCCAAGGGCAGCGGCCCGGCACCTTGCAGGTGCTCCAGCACTTCAGCGGCCTGGGTCCCGGGCCGGGGCTGGTTTTCCTCTGCTCCCTGGCGATAGCTTGCCCACGGGGCCTTGTCCGTGGCCGGCTGGCTGAATTCGGCCTGGCCGGCGCCCAAACCCGAGGGCAGGGACCAGGCCAGGGCCTGGCCCAGGGGGGCCTGGTAATAGGCCGCGGCCCGTTGAAAAAATCCCAACAGCCCCGGGGGCAGCATTTGGGGCTGACCAGCCTCGTCCAATACGTCGCCGATGGGTTTGAGGCCCTTGCCCGGCCCCTCTTCCGGAGAGCCCAGGGCGAAACCCAGCCGGGGCCGGCTCCGAAGGGGCACCATGAGCCGGGTCAGCGGTTTTATGAGCGGGGCCAACTCCGGGGGTACGCTATAGGTGAGCGGCCGCCACAGAGGCGCGGCCACCGCAACCTCCACCCGGAGGGCCATCTTTTTGCCTACAAGTTCAGCCCGGTGAGGTCGCTGGCCCAAGTCAAAAAGCCCTTGCGCGCCTCTTGCTTGGCCATGGCCTCCAGGGCCGCGAAGGTGTTTGCTCCAGATTTCCAGGCGCTTATGGGCTTGATGTTCTTGCGGCGCAAAAATGCGGTGGGAAGCAGGAAGTTGAGATCCCCCTGCACCGGCTGGAAGTAGAGGCGGCCGTCTTTTATGGCCAGAGGCATGGACAGCCCTTGTTCCCGGGCCGTGCCCAAGGCCTCCACCGGTTGGGGGTAGTGGTTGATATTTTTGTTCAAATACTTGATGTCCGAGTTGTCGACCTCAGCCAACTGGAAGGACTCGATCATCACGTTGCGCTTGAGTTTGGGGTCATAGACCAGGGCCCCGCCCTTTTGCGGGTTGTCCGGGTCATTGGCCACCACTTCCATGACCATGCGGGCGCCCTCGGCGCCCAGCTTGAGGGCAGCGGCCAGGCCGGGCAGATCCAGGGATTGGTTCAGATAGTCAAGGTCCTCGATATTAAAGGATATTTTATCGACAAACTTCTCCAGCAAGTTGCGGTAGGTGGGCCAGGGCAGCCTTTCGTTTTTGCCCGCGTCCTTGCGGTACACTTGGTTGTCCATGGTGGTCTGCAAAAGCATCTGGCCGTGGTTGTGCAGCCTGAGTGGCGAAGAGAGGTCGTAGACCCATTTGCCTTGGCGCAGATCCAGGCCGTGAAAGGACTTTTGCACCATGAACAGGACCTTGGCCGGATCGAAGCCGTAGAAGTTGGCCTCCATGAAGTCCAGTTCCACCGCGGTTACCGAGGCCTCGTTGACTATCACCAAAAGGTGCTGGCTTTTTATTACCTTGGCCGGGTCCTTGCCCATGTCCTTGGCCAGCTTGCTCAAGTCCCAGGCCAGTTGCAGCATATGACGCCGGCCCAAACTCATGGACCTGAGTTCCATGGGGTCCACCGGCCAGGAAGAGGTGCCGGTGATCTCCAGCATAACCTTTTTAGTCAAGTCTAAACGCGGATTTATCAGATACTTGGTGCCCAGGCCCAAACGGGTGGCCTCCCCAGCGCAAGTGTGCTCCAACAGCACCTTGCCCGCCAGGATGGCCTGGGCCGCCTTGTCCAGGTCCTTGCCGCTGATGCTCTCCTGGTCCAGGACGAAGATGTCGGCCGCTTCCTCCAGCTTGTCCAGCCGGGGATAAGCGTTGAGTTCATCCTCGGCCACCGCTATCTTCTCAATAAAGGCGTAGTCCTTGAGCCTTTTGCTGGCCAAGGCCAGGCAGGTCTCTATATAACCAGTAAAATCAAATAGATCTATTTGGGTAGGCTTGGAAGGGTCTAACATACGCGGAGCGATGGTCCTTGGTTTTGGGCGGTTATGGGGCAGGCAACCTCCTCCTCCACTTCCCTATATAGCACAACCGGGCCCATTATCCAAAATCGGGGGGAAGAACGATGGTGAAGTAATTCCATCCAGAATAAGTGGGGGCAGTCAGAATCAACCGGAGGACAGCACTCCCAGGTGCACAAAGCCTTGGATGATCATTTCCACCGCCAGGGCGGCCAAAACCATGCCCATGATACGGATCATCACCTGGGCCCCGTTTTGGCCCAACAGGCGGTGGATGCGGCCCGCCGCCAGGAGCATGAGCAGGGTCAAACCCAGAATGAAAAGCATGATCGCCGCGGTGAGGGCTTGCTGGGGTATTGAATACAGGTGGTTGTCGGTCAAAAGCACCACGGCCATGATGGCTCCGGGACTGGCCAGGGAGGGTATGGCCAAGGGAAACACCGCCAGATCGTGCCCCGGTTCTTTGCCCGGCTCCACGGTGGTTCCGGTCCGGCCAAAGACCATTTGCAGGCCGAACAGAAAGAGGATGGCGCCGCCGGCCACCTGGAAAGAGGCCATGCGCACCTCCATGTAGGTGAGCACGATCTGGCCCACCACGATGAAGGCCAGCAGGATGCCAGCGGCATAGAGCACGGCCTTGATGGCGGTGCGCCGGCGCTGGGCCTTGTTCAGGTTGGCGGTCAGGGCCAGAAACAGGCCCAAGGTGCCGATCGGGTCGATGGTGGCCCAGAGTATGAAGAAGTCGCGCAAATATTTGTCCAGCATGGTGGCTCTTTCCATTCCCCCTCAGGCCAGATGCATCTCCCGGGCCTGGCGCATAAGCTCCTCGCGGAAGTCGGGGTGGGCCAGGCCGATGATGGCCTTGGTCCGCTCCCGGGTGGACTTGCCTTTGAGGTTGGCCACCCCGAACTCGGTGGCCAAAAAATGGGTGTCCATGCGCGGGGTGGTCACCGCCGCGCCTCGCTCCAAGCGGGGCACCACCCGGCTCACCGCGCCGCCTTTGGCCGTGGACCTAAAGGCCAGGATGGACTTGCCCCCCCGGGAGTCATAGGCTCCGCGCACGAAATCCAACTGACCGCCGGTGCCCGATACCTGCACCCCGGCCAGATACTCGGCGTTGCACTGGCCGGTCAGGTCAACTTGTATAAGCGAGTTGATGGAGATCATCTTGTCGTTTCTGGCGATCACCGAAGGGTGGTTGGAATAGGACACCGGGTATGAGGCCATGGCCGGGTTGTTGTCCATGAACTCAAGCATCTCCGGGCCGCCCTGGGCCACGGTGAACACGTGCTTGTGGGGGTGCAAGGTCTTTTTACGGCCAGTGATCGCCCCGGCCTTGATCAGCTGGACCATGGCCGGACCGAACACCTCGGTGTGGATGCCCAGGTCTTTGTGGTCCACCAAAAAATCAGCCACCGCCCCGGGCAGACTGCCGATGCCCAGTTGCAGGGTGGCCTGGTTAGGCACCAGCTCGGCGATGTTTTTGCCGATGGCGCGGTCCTCAGGCAGGGTGGGGGCCTGGGGCATCTCCTGGATGGGCTGGTGGTTTTCCACCACGAAATCCACCTCCGAGATGTGCAACAGGGCCTGGCCGAACACCCGGGGCATGTGCCGGTTCACTTCCACGATCAGCTTGCGCGCCCGGCGGGCGGCGGTGGAGGTGAAGTCATTGGCCGTGCCGAAGCTGAAGTAGCCCGAGTCGTCCAGAGGCGAGACCATGGTCACACAGACGTCCATGGCCGGACCATCGGTCAACAGACGGGGCACCTGGTGCAGATGGCTGGGGATGAAGTGGTCGTGCCCTCTTCGCACGCGTTCGCGGTCACCGGGGCCCACGAACCAGGTGTGGGCCTCCACCTGGGTGGACAGGGCCGGGTCCAGCACGCTGGTCTGGGCGTTTTTCAAAGGAAGCAGGGAATAGACCCTGAGGTGCTTGAGGTCGCCGGAGCGCAGCCGGTCGGCCACGGCATGCAAAAGGGCCGGGGGCTCGGCCATGGTCAGGCCGTGGATGATGGCGCCGCCTTCGGGCACCTCCTCGGCGGCCCGCTGGGGTGTGATCAGCTTCTGCTTGTACTGGTCGCGGTACATGAAAACCTCGTGAGTGAGAATTGGCGCAGTTTATTGCGGCTGGTCCGTCTGGCTTGGCCCATAGCCGGGCAGCTGGACCACCATAATGTGGTGCTCACGGGCCAGCCTCCTGGCCTGGAGGAACATCATCGTTGCCGAGGGCAGCACCGAGCCCAGGGCGGCGCCCAGGGCGTCCAGCCAGGGGGCCAGCCCGGCGGTTAGGGCCAGGGTGGCCAGGGCGGTGAGCCCGTACATCTTGACCACCCGCTTGTTTTCACCCTGATACTGCAGCAAAGTGGGCGCCGCCGCCAGGAGCACGTTGCAGCTCACCCCCAGCGAAAACACCACCAGCACCCCATAGCCTGCCACGAAGTGCTTGTGAAAGGCATTCAGGATCTCCCGGCCGCCGATGATCACCACCGCCAGATACAGCGCGCAGATCAGGGCCAGGGCCCAGAAGCGCTTGGCCAGTATGTGGTTGACCTGCCCGGTCTGGCCGGTCTTGAGCAGGGGGGAGAGCCGGGGCATGAAGTAGCTGTTGGACAGGGGGATGAGCATGGTCAAAAAGGAGCCGATCAGGGCCACCGCCGCATACAGCCCCACCTCCTCCTCCAGGCTGGAAAAGGCCTCCAGCATCAACACCCCCACCCGGCGGATCACGATCACCACCAGGGCGTTGAGCATGAAGGGGAGCGACAAAGCCAGCCAGGCCTTGACCTGGAACTGGGGCTGGGCCTGGGAGGCCTCGCCCGGGGCCTTGCTGCGGCTCCACACCCCGGCCAGGCCCAGGCCCAAAAGACAGCCGGCGATAAAGCACCAAAAAGCCGCCGCCGGATTCAGGGGGTAGCCGCTCACCTGCAAGAGCACGATGGCGGCCAGGATGAAGCCGGGGAAGATCAGCATGCGGTTGAGGCTGGCCAGCATGAAATGGCGGCCAGCGGCCAGGATCTCGTTGGCGAACAGGGCCAGGCCCATGATGGGCCCCACGAAGAAGGCGGTCACCAACAGGGCGTGCCGCTCGAAACCGAAATAGGCGAAGAGGCCCTGGTGGGCTACGTAGAGCAGGGGCACCAGGATCACACCGGCGGCCAGGATGCTGACCCAACCGGCCAGCACGAAGCCCCGGTACAGGGCCCAGTCGCCCTCCTTGGCGAACACCGGCAGGTTTTTGTTCACCAGGCGGTTGAGCCCCAGGGCCACCGGCACCGCCAAAAGATTGGCCACCGCCACCCCCACGGCGTAGTCGCCGTAGCCGGCCGGGCCCAGCCAGCGGGCCAGGAGCATGCCGGTGACAAAGGTCAGGCCGAAGTTGGTCAGTAGCAAGCTGCCGCCGGCCAGGAGTTCGGTGCTATTTACCTCTTTGGGGCTCAAGTCATTCCCTTTGCAAGGCCATTGTTGGCCACCTTAAGCAAACGAGGGTTGGGCCACAGTTTAGCATGGCCAGTGGCTTGGGGGCATTTGGGCGGTGGCGCGCCCGCCCCGCCCCTGTTAGGCTTGCCCATACCCTTCTTAGCCTTGCTGCCAGGTCCCGGTGCCGGCCGGGCTCATATATCTTCCGGGACAATAAGGAGAACAGGCGCCATGGCCGGCATCGAAAACGGCGATACCGTGAAAATCAACTACACCGCCAAGCTGGAGAGCGGCGAGATCGTAGACAGCTCCCAAGGCAAGGCGCCCCTGGAGTTCGTGGCGGGCAGCGACCAACTCATCCCCGGCGTGTCCAACGCGGTGATCGGCATGGAGATGGGCGAGTCCAAGACCGTGACCGTGACCCCGGAGCAGGGCTATGGCCCCCACCACCCCGAGGCGGTGCAGCAGGCCGAGCGCAAGCACTTCCCGGACGAGGTGAAGGTGGGCGACACCTTCAAGGCGGTGTCCGGCCAGCAGGAGATGATCGTGCGGGTGACCTCGGTGGGGGAGGAGATGGTGGAGGTGGATGCCAATCACCCTCTCGCCGGCCAGACCCTCATTTTTGATTTGGAAATAGTCGAATAGATAAATAATTATTCATGACTAACGTACGGCTTCGCCAGCCGACGTGCCGCCGGCGGCAGAGCGGGTCGAGTCGTGAATTGCCCCGTGGGATGGATTGGCTCCCGGTGTAGCCATTCGGCAGCCCAAGCCTTGGGCCGGCATACTGTGTTGCGGGCCTCGCTCGGGCCTCAACGTAGCATAACTACGCCTACGGCCCTCGCTCGCCCGGCGCCTTGTCTGCCGGCGGCTGGCTGTGCCGCCACTAGCAAAAGTTATACTCGTTAAGGGTTTTTGACACCCGCTTCGGCAGAAATGCCGGGCGGGTTTTCTTATCAATCCAGGCAATAGTCGTCATCGCGAGGGGCGGCGGCAAGGGAGATCGGCGATGCGAATCGGCCCACCGCCGCCCCGTGGCAAACTTCCCTTTCCCTTTGGCAACCGCCTGGCCGGGGGAATGGCTCGTTCGAGCGGTGTTGACCACTCCGTTTCGCGTTTAAAAAAATTACATGTTGTCGTTGCGAGCGAAGCGAAGCAATCTCTGCCGGCAGCACGGCATTGCTCGGCCAGTGAACGTCTGATCCAAGCAGAGATTGCCTCGTCGCTTGCGCTCCTCGCAACGACACTGTGCAAACTGCTGCCCGTTCGCAACCCGACAGTCCGTGCACACAAAGGCTCCGGTTAACCCGGATATTTCACGAAGGTTGGACGGCATTGGCGATGTGGGTAGCATTTATCGGTGTGTTATGAAAAAAACGTCTACGCTATCAGTGTACAGTTTGTGCCCAAGCCTTGGGCCGCCTTGCCAGCGCTTGGCTGGCTGTGCCGGGCTTGGGTA
>JANQFN010000434.1 GCA_028277825.1 Desulfarculaceae bacterium | reverse complement strand
GTTGAGGCGGCGTTGACCCTCCTCGGCCGCCTCCCGGTTCTCCTGGTGCAGGTCCGGGTGATAGACCTTGGACAACAGCCGATAGGAGGAGCGCACGTAGCGCACTGCCGCGTCGTAACCCAGTTCCGCTGAGATTTGCAGGGCCTTGTCCAGTACGCCCAGGTAGCGCAAGTCCACTTCCAGTTGGGTCAAGCGATCCCTCCGGATAAACGGTCCACAACCAAAAAGAGAAAGTAGGCGATTGAGATGAATCCGTTCACCGTGAAAAAGGCCATGGGTATGTTGGCCTGTTTGACTGCCACCAGGACCTGCTCCACCACCAGGGCCACGGCCACCACCCCGGCGCCGGCCAGATACCAGGGCCCCAGGCCGAACAAAGGGCCCAGGGCGAAAAAGCCCAGGCCGGCCACCAGGTGCAGGCCCCGGCTGATCCACAGGGCCGCGGGCACCCCCAGCTTGGCGGGCAGGGAGTGCAGGGCGTGTTTCTTGTCAAAGCCCACGTCCTGGCAGGCATAGATCACGTCAAAGCCGGCCACCCAGCAGGTGACCGCCAGGGCCAACAGGGCGGCCCGCCAATCCCAGGCGCCGCTGACGGCCAGCCAGGCGCCCAGCGGGGCCAGGGCGGTGGCCAGGCCCAGCCAGATGTGGCAGAGCATGGTGAAGCGTTTGGAAAACGAGTATCCCAGCACCCAGGCCAGGGCCAGGGGCGAGAGCTTGAGGCACAGGGGGTTGAGCATGGCCGCGGCCAGCACGAACGCCGCGCAAGCCAACGCCAGCCAGGCCCAGGCCAGGGCCGGGCTCACCCGGCCGTCCACGGACGGCCGATTCTGGGTGCGGGGATTGACCGCATCCCAGCGGCGGTCGGCGATGCGGTTCATGATCATGGCCGCGCTGCGCGCGACCACCAGGGCCACCACGATCCAGAACAGGCTGCTGATGGTTACCGGGTGGCTCATGCCGGCCAGGAGCACCGCAGCCAGGGCAAAGGGGAACAGGAACACGGTGTGGCTGAATTTGACCAACTCGCCGAAGTCGCGGAGCCGGCCCATGATGCTCCCGTTGGCAGCCATCTACTGAGGCAACAGCCCCCAGGCCTTGAGCTTGGCCAGGGCCGCCTCCTGTACCGCCGGCGTCATCTCGATGCGCTCCGGCCAGGGCCGGGTGTGGCCCTCGCCGGGAATCTTCCTGGTGCCGTCGATGCCCATCTTGCTGTGCAACACCGGCGTCTGGGTGGCGTGGTCCAGCTCATCGGCCGGGCCCTTAGTGAACATCACGTCCCGCTGCGGGTCGATGTGGGCCAGGGCCTCCCACCAGGCCCGCGGCGGATTCTGCACATCCACATCGTGATCCACCACCACGATCACCTTGGCGAACATCATCTGGCCGGTGCCCCACATGGCGTTCATCACCTTGAAGGCCTGGCCCGGGTATTCCTTTTTGATCGCCACGAACACCAGGTTGTGGAACACCCCCTCGGCGGGCATGTGGTAGTCCACTACTTCAGGCAGGACCGACTGCAATAGGGGCAAAAACAGGCGCTCGGTGGCCAGGCCCAGCCAGAAGTCCTCCATGGGCGGGATGCCCACGATAGTGGTGGGGTAGAGGTAGTCCCGGCGGTGGGTGATATGGGTGATGTGGAACACGGGATAGTCGTCGGCCAGGGAATAGTAGCCGTTATGGTCGCCGAAAGGCCCCTCGGTCTTGAGCGGCTCGGCCGGGTCCACGTATCCCTCCAGCACCACGTCGGCGGTGGCCGGCACCAACAGGTCGGACGACACCGTCTTGACCAGTTCCAGGGGCCGGCGCATCAAAAAGCCGCTGAACATGAACTCTTCCAGCATGTCGGGCAGCGGCGCGCTGGCGGCGTAGGTGGTGGCCGGCGGGCCGCCCAGGGCCACGGCCACGGGCAGCTTCTGGCCCAACTCCCGGGCCTTACGATAGTGGGCCGCCCCACCCTTGTGCCGGTGCCAGTGCATGCCCGTGCTGTGCGCGTCGAAGCGCTGCATACGGTACATGCCCACGTTCTGGCGTCCGCTCTCCGGATCGGCGGTGATCACCTGGGGCAGGGTGATGAAGGGCCCGGCGTCGCCGGGCCAGCAGGTGATGATGGGCAATAGGTCCAGAGAGGCGGCCTCGCCCTCCAGCACCACCTCCTGACAGGGGGCGGACTTGACCCGCTTGGGGCCGAACGCCTTGAGCTCCTTGAGCTTGGGCAAGGCGGCCAAGAGCTTGGACCACAGCCCCTCGGGCAGATCCATCTCCATGAGGCTTCTCAGCCGCGTGGGGATCTCTTCCAGATCCTCCACGCCCAGAGCCAAGGCCATGCGCTCCGGCGAGCCGAAGAGGTTGATGGCCAGGGGGCAGGAGGCGCCCTTGACCTTTTCGAACAACAGGGCCGGGCCGGTAGCCTTCATCACCGGGTCGGCCAGGGCGGTGACCTCCAGATAGGGGTCCACCTCCTCGGAGATGCGCTTGAGCCAGCCGCGCTGTTCCAGGGCCGCCACGAATTCGCTCATACTGTTGGGAGCTTCCATGGGCCTCCATCCGCAACAATGACTATCTGGGGCCAATATAGCCCAGGTACCCCAAGGGCGCAAACCGCATGTGACCAAGAGCAGGGTGGAAATACCAATCTTACAATGAAAAGCTGTGGCAACTGGAAAGCGGATTGAAGAAAAGAGGTTTGGAAAAAGGGAAAGGCAATGGGGCTCCATGCCCGCCTTGCGGTGGTGCCGCGGAGACGGTGGTGGCAATTGGTCCGGCGGCAAACTGGCGGCAATGCCGACTGCCTCGGGTCACGGCACGCCAGCCACCCCAGCGGCCAAAAACGGCCTGGACCCTTTCTTTATTCGTTCAAGATTTTTTCTGTCTTTTGTTAAGCAAGGCTGAATGACATCCCCGGCACAGCCGGACTGAACACAGCTTAGAGGCAGAATCTAAAAGTTCAGAATGGGCCAGCCGCGTTCGTTGGCCCGAAACCTGAGCCGCTGGTCCGGGTTGACCGCGTGCGGGTGGCCCACGGCCGAAAGCACTTCAAAGTCGGAATGGTGGTCGCCGTAGGCATAGGAATGGGCCAGGTCGATCCGGTGGGTCTGGGCCAACTCACGCACCAGGCGGGCTTTTTCCGGGCCATAGGGCCGGGTGTTGCTCAGGCTGCCTGACAGCGCCCCGCCCTGGACCTCCAGGCGGGCGGCCAGGACCAGATCAGCGCCCAACTCGCGCTTGAGCTCCTGGGCCAGGGGCTCCAGGGAGCCGGTCAACAGCACCACCATATGCCCCTGGTCGCGGTGGTGGTGCACCGCTTCGCGGCCGGCCCGGCTGATGCGCGGACGGATCTCGCTTTTAAAACATTCGGCGGCCAGGCGCTGCAGTTCCGCCGGGTCCTTGTGGCGCAGGTGGTATTTGTTGTGCTGGGGGCTGGCCGCGCCCTCGCCCAGACCCCGGGCCAGGAAAAACATGTAGCGGGCCAGGTCCGGGGCCTTGAGGTAGCGGCGCCGGATCAAAAAAGGCACGAAGACCTTTTCCATGGAGGTGGGCACCACCAGGGTGCGGTCCACGTCGAAAAATGCGGCGGGTCGCCCGTTCACGAGGCTCTACTCTCAAGCGGGATGTGGTCTGTCTATTCCAGGAGCCTGCGGATGTCCAGGAGCACCGGAATGGCCCGGGCCACACACAGAAACACTGACAAGTATACCAGAATGGGGGCCAGGTAGAAGACCCAGGCCATGTGTGCCATTGCCTGCGGCCCCAGGGCCTCTACGCCCAAGGACAGGGCCAGGGCTCCGAAGGCGGCGCCCTTGGCCAGGCCGTAAAGGCCGCGCATGAATCGGCTGGAGACCATGAACTTG
The DNA here is from genome assembly GCA_028277825.1 of Desulfarculaceae bacterium. Lineage (GTDB taxonomy): Bacteria > Desulfobacterota > Desulfarculia > Desulfarculales > Desulfarculaceae > Desulfoferula. Next base: position 8,168 of record JANQFN010000434.1, on the reverse strand, counting down.
CCCAGGGCCGAATGCATCATGCCAAAGGCGCTTTGGCCTTTGGCCAAGGCGAAGCCGCGCAAGCCGTCCACCAGAAAGCTTCGCGTGATGAACACCAGACCCACCCACAGGGGAACCAGGCCCAAATGCACGAAGGCGATCCACAGCACGTTTTCCACCACCCGGTCCATGGCGATGTCCAACACGCTGCCCAGGTCGGTGACCTGGTTCTTGAAACGGGCCACGTAGCCATCCAGCCAGTCCATTAGGTAGAGCACCGGCAACAGGAATAAGGCGATCAAGGGCGGGGCCGCGCCGGGCAGATACAACAGCGCCACCACCACGAACAACAGGGGCAGCCTGAGCAGGGTGATGCGGTTGGCCGTGGACATCTTGACCGTCATGTGAGCGGCATCCTCGCGGGCTGAGCGGTTTGGGGACAGGTTCTAAGCCAGTCTAGGGCAGGGTGCTTTGGGTGTCAACGCGGGTGGGGGTTGTAAGAAAAAGAGTGGTTAAAGAAAAAAGCAGTTAATGGGAAAAGACGGACAGCCCCATATAGTATTGCTGTGTCTACCTTTGGCCGGCATCCCAGTGTCTCCTCGTGCTTAGGCTCAGCACCCTGGAGGGGGCATTGGGCTATTCACCCAACACAAAAACCTCCAGCACCTCGCTGCCGGTGATGAATTGGACGAGGCACAGGGCCAGGCCCAAGAGGTTGACCAGCCCGTGGATCAGGGGAAGTTTCCGGCGCGGCGCCGGCCGGCGCTCCAAATAGACGCCCAGTAAAAGCCCGAAGGCCAGCAAGCCGGCGGCAATGATTCCGATAACAGCATGGGGGCCGGTGATGAACCAGGCCCGCCAGGCCCAGCGCACCGTGATCAGGCCGCCCACGGCGCCGGCCAGCAGGCCGCAGATGACGATCTTTCCGATCAGGATGTGCCGGGGCCGCGAAAAGGCGGCTATTTTTCCCATGTGCAATGAGACCAGGCGCTTGAGGCCCAGCCAGGCGGCATAGAGCGCCAGCAGGGTGAAGGCCAACTGCCACATGGGATGGATCAAGAGCAGGTCGCGAAATTCCACCTGAAAACTCCGCCTACTTGAAGTTGTGCACCATTATGTAGTCATTGCCGGCCATGGCGCGGTGGCAGCGGATGCAGCCGCCCACCTTGCCGGCGGCGGCCACCTTGCCCTGGGGGGAGTACTTGACCCAGTACCAGTCACCGGCCGAGGGGTTGAAGCCCTTGACCTTGTACTGCACGGTGATGTCCTTCACCTTGCCGTCCTTGCTCTGGGCCACCTTCACTTCCATGGTGCCGTACTTGACCGGCGCTTTGGTGCTGCTCAGGCCAACGCCGTTCACAAAGACCTTGTTGTAGGGGCCGTGAGGTGAGCGGGCCCGCTGCAGGCCCGAGTAGTCGGGCCAGCTGCCCCAGCTTTTATAGGGCGAGGTCTTGGTGATGTAGTTCCAAATGGCCTTGGCGTCGGCGCCGGGCAGGCCCCCGCCGGCCAGGGACGGGGCGGCCAATAGAGCGGCCAAGGTGATCACCAGGGCCGTGATCGCGGTCTTGTTCATGGTATTTCCTCCACCTCTGATGAAACGCGCCCTCCTCCCGGGCCGTCAATTCCAGCATGAGCCCTATACAAGCCGCGGTCAAGGGTTGCCGCCCTTAAAGCACAGCCAACTTGCCCCCGGCCGCCGGCCCGCCTTGCGGTGTTTTTTTGACCGGTGCCGTGTCTAAATGGGAGCCATTCGCCTTGGTATGTGTACAATAGATTAAGAGAGAGCCCTTGCGGCAGCAATGCACGGTTGCCCGGGTTTTTGTTCACCTGAAACATCGGGGAGAGGCAAATGTCCAAACGCAAGTACCTGGTTCGCGCTGAATGCCCCCAGTGCTCCTGTGGCGATGTCAGTTTTCTGGGTCCGGAAAAGCTCAGAGAGAAGTTCATTGGCGACGAGAAGGATATAGACATCGTCTGCCCGGCCTGCGGCCACAAGCACGCGGGCAAGGTGGAAGAGGTGGACGAGTAGAGAGCACCCGCTAGGGGCCGGGCCGGGTTTCCGGCCCGGCTTTGTTTTTGGCTTCAGCCAGCCACCGCCGGAGGTGACATCATGGCCAACCGTCTGGCCGCAGAAAAGAGTCCTTACCTGTTGCAACACGCCGACAACCCGGTGGACTGGTACCCCTGGGGCGAAGAGGCCCTGGCCAAGGCCCGGGCCGAGGACAAGCCCATCTTTTTGTCCATCGGCTACGCCACCTGCCATTGGTGCCACGTCATGGCCCATGAGTCCTTCGAGGACGAGGAAGTGGCGGCGGTGCTCAACCAGAGCTACGTGGCCATCAAGGTGGACCGCGAGGAGCGGCCCGATTTGGACGGGGTGTATATGGCGGTGTGCCAAGCCCTGACCGGCCGGGGCGGCTGGCCCCTGTCGGCCTTTTTGACGCCTGAGGGCAAGCCCTTTTACGCGGGCACCTATTTCCCCAAAAACACCCGCCAAGGCATGCCCGGTTTCATTGACGTACTAACGGAACTGGCCCGGCGCTGGAACAGCCCGGAGCGGGCCAAGATACTGGATGCCGGCGAGCAGATCACCCAGGCCCTGCAACCCCAGCCCGGCCAAGGCGGGGTGGTTTTGGATGAAACCACCCTGGATCAGGCTTACCAGGGCCTGGCCCGCATCTATGACCAGACCCACGGCGGCTTTGGCAGCGCCCCCAAGTTCCCCAGCCCGCATCACCTGACCTTTTTGCTGCGCATGCATCTCAGGCGGCCGGACAGCCAGGCCCTGGCCATGTGCGAGAAGACCCTCAGGGCCATGTGGCGCGGGGGCATGTACGACCAGGTGGGCCGGGGCTTTCACCGCTACTCAGTGGACGCGATGTGGCTGGTGCCCCATTTTGAAAAGATGCTCTATGATCAGGCCATGCTGGCCTTGGCTTTTGTTGAGGCCTATCAGGTCACCGGCAATGCTGATTACGCCGCCGCTTTGGACGAAATCGTCACCTATCTGCTCAGGGACATGACCTCGCCCCAGGGCGGTTTCTATTCCGCCGAGGACGCGGACAGCGAGGGCGAGGAGGGCCTGTTCTACGTCTGGACCCCTGAGCAGGTGACCGCAGTTCTGGGTGAGGAACTGGGCGGGCTGTTCTGCCGCTTTTACAACGTGGTGCCGGGCGGCAACTTCGAGCACGGCAACTCCATCCCCCACATCACCCAGGAACTGGAACGCTTCGCGGCCGAGGAAGGCCGGGACCCGGCAGAACTGGCCCGGGTCCTGGATGAGGCCCGTGAGCGCCTGTTCGCGGTGCGCGAAAACAGGGTGCACCCGCTCAAAGACGACAAGGTGATCACCTCCTGGAACGGTCTGATGATCGCCGCCCTGGCCAAAGGCTTCCAGGCCACGGGCAACGAGGCCTATCTGCAGGCCGCGGCCAAAGCGGCTGCTTTCATCGAGGAGCATCTCACGCTAGAGGGAGGCCGCCTGGCCCGGCGCTGGCGCGAGGGGCATCTGAGCGGCGCCGGCTATTTGGATGATTACGTGTTCTACGTCTGGGGCCTGTTGGAGCTTTATGAGGCTGGTTTCGACTTGGCCCATCTGGAGCGGGCCGTGGAACTGATGGCCTTGGCTGATGAGTTGTTCTGGGACCAGGAGGCCGGCGGCTACTTCTACACTCCCTCTGACGGCGAAACCCTGATCATCCGCGAAAAGGAGATCTACGACGGGGCCATTCCCTCGGGCAACTCGGCGGCCGCCCTGAACCTCTTACGCCTGGGACGCCTCACCGGCGATGCGGCCTACGAGGAACGCGCCCAGCGCCTGTTCAACGCCTTTGGCCAGGCCGTGGCCAGCCAGCCCACAGCCTACACCCAAATGATGAACGCCCTGGATTTCGCCTTGGGGCCTGCCCAGGAGCTGGTGGTGGCCGGCGATCTCCGGGAACAGGTCTGCCGGGCCATGCTCAGCCATATCCAGCGGGCCTTCATGCCCCGCCGGGTGCTGTTGCTGCGGCCCAACGACCCTGAAGCCGCCGCCCGCCTGGCCCGGCTGGCGCCCTACACCGCCGAGATGGCGGCAATGGATGGCAAGGCCACGGCCTACCTCTGCCAGAACTACGCCTGTCAACGGCCGGTGCATGACGCGGCCGAACTGGATTTGGGCTGAGGTCAGCGGTCGAAGTCTGGCTTGAAGAAAAGAGGTAGGGAAGGGCGGCGGCGGTTTGCCAGGATACTGGACTCAGGAATGGGATACAGCCCGCAGGGCCGCCGGGTAAGGCTGCTTTGGCGGATTGCGGAAAATTTGTATTGCCTCCTGCCAGCATTGCCCGGGGTTTAAGTTGCCGGCAATACCTGAGGCCGGGATAGGTCAAGCTCCGAGCAGGCCCGGCCCCACTATTCCAACCTCTCGGCTTCCGGCCTTGCTGATTCATCATTTGCAAACCTTTTTCTTCGATTTCACTTCGCGTGCCAATGGCTCCTGCCTGGCACTATTTCCCGCTGGGAGTGGTAAGATGATAACCAAGCAGGTCCGCACTGGCACTCAATTGAGCCCGCCCCGCTGAGGTGAAAACATAATCAACATGCGCTTCGTGACGAGCTTCGCCCTGCTGCTGGCCCTGTGTGCCTCCATCGCCCAGGCCGGGTCGATCAACGACCTTTCCCAGGGCATCATGGCCGCGGTCAAGGGGCAGCACAAAGAGGCCATTGCCAAATTCGACCTGGTTATAAAAAAAGGCGACCTCTCCCGCCGCCAAATGGCCTCGGCCTACTTTAACCGGGGCAAGTCCTGGCGGGCCGAAGGCTATACCGGTAAGGCCCTGGCCGATTACAATCAGGCCCTGAAGCTGAACCCCAAGCTGGTGGCCGCCTATCTGGCCCGGGGTGGGTTGTGGCAGAGTTGGGGCAAGTACGAGCAAGCCCTGGAGGACTACTCCCGGGCCATAGATATACGCAAGGGCTATGTGAACGCCTACCAGAAGCGGGTTCGTCTATATTTCCTGATGGGTGATTACCACAAGGTGATCGAGGACGCCGACACCATAATCCGCTTGGACACCAGCCTGCCTGAGCCCCTGTTGATCAGGAGCCTGGCCCGGGAGAAGCGGGGAGAGTTGGACGCGGCCATCAAGGATATGGAGCGTTATTTGCTCCTAAAACCCTCGGACCGCGCGGGTGAGCGCCGTCTGAAGCAATTGCTCAAAAAGGCGGGACGCCTGAAAGATTGAACCGGCTGCGCCGGATTCTTTGCACCCCGCCAGGGATGACTTTCTATGCCCCGGGAAGCCGCACCCAGCCAGAGTACATTTGAGCCGGCCGGACGGCCGCCGTGGCTGGCCGGTCTGCTGGCCGCTCTGGCCGTGCTGGCCTTGGCCTGGCTCTGTCTGGGTGATTTCTCTCAGGCCTTTCGCCAGGACCGCCGTTTAGACGGCCCGGCGGGCGGGGGCCTGCTCTTGCCCCCCGGCCAGACGGTTCTTTTACCTGTCGCGGCCCCGCCCGGGGCGGGTAGGCGCTTGCAGGTGCGCCTGGATTGCCGGGGCGGCCAAGGCTGCGCCGATCTGGCCCTGGGGCTGGATGGAGCACCGGCCCGGCCAATGGAGCGGCGGCCCGGCCGCGTCGAGTTCCAGGCGGAGGCGGCCGGCGGCCGGTCCCACCGGCTGAAGGTGAAGAACCAGGGGTCATCGCCGGTCGAGCTCAACTCTGTTCGTCTGCAAAACTACGCCGGCGTAAACAACAACTTCCCGCGCCTGGCCCTGCTGCTGAGTGAGCCTCAAGGCGATATCCTGGCCTCTTGGCCCTGGCTGGGGTTGCTGTTGTTGGCCTGGACGGCCCAGGCCCTGGCGGCCTGGCTCCTGCCTGCATCGCCCAGGGGATTACCCCGGGTTCGGCGTCTGGGGGTTTGGCTGGCCCCGCCTGCCGCCGCCTTGGCCGCCTGGGCGTTGCTCAAGGCCCTGGGCCTGAACCTGCTTCTGGCCTGGGACGGGTTTTTGCTCTTCACCTGCCTGGGACCTGTCCTGCTGGGAGTCCTGGCTCTATGGCGGGCCCGGGACCAGCGGCGCTGGCTGGCTGCTAGCTTGCCCTGGGCCGCGCTGTTGGCCGCCTTTGTGCTGGTCAGCGGCCTGGTGCTTTTGGAGGAAATCCATGAGCGCGGCGGCGGACGGCCCGACAACCTGATCCAGGTCTCCCAGTATTTTGCCAAGGACCCGCGCTGGGTCCCCTCAGGGGCTCATTTGCAGGAAACCGGTTACGGTTATGACGGCCAGTTTTTTTTGTACATGGCCCAAGACCCCTGGGCCAGCAAAGGCGCCCGGGCCAACCTAGATTCCCCGGCCTACCGCTACCAGCGCATGCTCTATCCCCTGTTTTTGAACCTACTCAGCGGTGGGGACAAAGAGCGCCTGCCCCAGTTGATGCTGGTGGTCAATGTGCTGTGTGTATTGGGCGCCTTTGTGGTCGTGGTCCTTTTGGCCCGGCGCCTGGGTGCGGCCTGGCCCTGGGCCCTGTTTTTCTTCTGCGGCTACGGCCTGATCCAGCCCGCCTATCTGGGCCTGAGCGAGCCTTTGGCCAACTTGCTTTTGGCCCTGAGCCTCTACGGTCTGGCCGCGGGCTGGCTGTGGTGGGCCGCCTTTACCCTGAGTCTGATGGTGCTGACCCGGGAGTCCTACATGGTGCTGCCCATGGTGGGAACGCTCAGAGCCGCTTTGCTGCGACGCTGGGAATTCCTGGCCTATCTGCCCGCAGTCGCCTGCGGCTTGGCCTGGCAAATGTGGGTCATCTGGCGCTTCGGCCATCCCGCCTATGAGCAATCCAACCCGGGCAATCTGACTTGGCTGCTCCTGGGCATCCTGGGTCTGTTCGCCTCGCCGGCCCATGAACGGGAGATATTGGTGGGCCTGGCGGTGTTGGCCATGGCCGCGCTTTGTGTGGTGTTGCTGTGCAAAGATTGGCGGCGGCGGGACCTGTGGCTATTGGCCGCGTTCCTGGTGGTGCCGCTGTTGGCCGGCGAGTCCATCTGGGGCCACTACCTAAGCTATCCCCGGGTGGCGGCCACCGCCTTTTTGGCTTATTTGCCGGTGCTGTTTAGGGAGCGCAGCCTTTGGGCCGCCCTGCCGGCGGTGCTTTTGGGCTGTCACACTCTGTTGCGCCTGTTAAGAGTTTAGCGGGGCGGGTATTAGCTTGCCGCCGGGGCCACGGTTTTGAGGGCCTGGGGCGCGACCTTTATGTCCAGCGGTGAAAAGCCCAGCGGCTCGCCGTCGGCCCACATCTCCACCGGCTGCTCCGCCTCGATGGTGATCCGGCTGGTGCTCAAAAAACTCACCTCCGGCGCCTTGCCGTGCTCCCCCTTGAGCAGGGCGGGGATCAGACTCATGATCCGCAAAAAACCAGCCCGCTTGACCAAGCAGACCTCCAAAAGCCCGTCGTCGGCCCGGGCGGCGGGCGCGATGTGGATGTCATTGCCGTAGGAGGGGGTATTGGCCACCGCGGCCATGAGGATGGGGCCTTCGTACACGCCCTCATCCCAGGTGAGGCGCACCTGGGGGAACTGGTAGGTGCTCAGCACCCGGATGGCGGCGTATATATAGGCCGGCTTGCCCCTGAGCGGCAGGCTCATGTCATCCACGAAACGGCTGCACACCGCGTCAAAGCCCACCGCGCCCACGGTGCAGTAATAGCGCCCATCCACCCGGGCCAGGTCCAGGTGCCGGCTCCGGCCGGCGGTCACCGCCTGCAAGAGGTCCTGGGGATCGCCGTTCATGTGCAGGTAGCGGCAAAAGTCATTGCAGCGGCCCGAGGGCAGGGGAGCCAGGGCCGCCTGGCTACCGGCCAGAACCTGGGCCACCTCGTGCATGGTCCCGTCCCCGCCGCAGACCATCACGGTCTCGCTGCCTTTGGCCAGGGCCCGGCGGGCCAATTCCTCGGCGTGACCCCGGCCCTTGGTGAGCCTTTCACGGAAGGCCAGCCGCCGTTCCTTGAGGGCCTGTTTCAGCCGCGCCGCCTTGCCCAGGCTCTTGCCGCGGCCGGCCGCGGGGTTGGTAATCAGGCTGATTTGGGACGTTTCATTCACTAAAACCGGTCCAGGCTCCTGATGCAGACCCTGGCCCGGAAAGCGGGATGGGGCGTGCGGGAACAAAGATGAAAGAGAAGCTTATCAGATGGCAGCGGGGAATGTAAATCATGCAGCTAGGGAATAGTTT
>JANQFN010000429.1 GCA_028277825.1 Desulfarculaceae bacterium | reverse complement strand
TGGACGGTCTTTTCTCTATATCCACTCAGAAAACGTGGCAATCATCCCCTTCCTCCCAACCCACGGAAAAGAAAAGACGGCCATCTTACCGGCCGCCTTTTCTTAATCTTTCCCAAACTCTTCTTTTATTCTTGTTTGGCCTCCGCCGCCCGCTGCCGCTTGTTGGCCGCCGCCTCTCTCAGATGTTCCATGGACTCCTCATCCGCCGGCTCCAGCTCCAGCCTGCCCGCCTCCAGGGCCCTTTGCACTAGGTCAGCGCCCGCCTGGCTGCGCACCAGGATGGTGTCCAGGCCGGGCCGGCCCTCGCAGGCTCCCACCGAGAGGTCGGTGAACTCGGCGGTCAAATCCGGGCAGAGCCCGCAGCCGCTGAAGCGGATGTCGCGCAGCTTCTCGATGTCCACCTCATGATAGCCGTCCTCAGTCCACACCTGATAGATGCCCGCCGGCGGAGGCGGGAAGTCGCTTTTCAAGACCGGGCCTTCCACTCCTTCATCGCTGAGTAGGTTCCTCAACTCCCGGGCGGGCAGGTTCATGGTGCAGAAAAGCCCGATCACCAGGCCCAGGCGCTCTTTGGCTGCCTCGTAGCGCGGGTGGGTCTTCATGGCTGCGGCGGCCAGCACCTGACAGGGCAGGCCCACCAGGGCCAGGGCGTGCTGGTCCTCGCTGGCCAGGGCCCGGTTCAACTCTCCCAGGGCGCCGCCGCCGGCGTAGATGGAGCCGGCCGCGGCCAGCACCTCATCCCGGGTCTTGGCCAGGACCCCCTGGGGCGCGCCTTTTTTCCCGGAGGTGGTCAAAACCGCCTCGCTCACCAGGTCCTCCTCCAGAGCCAGGGACAAAAGCTCAGTGACCACGCCGCCGTATTGGGCCTTGCCTTTCAGGGCAGGGGCCTGGGCCCGGCCCTGCCAGGCGGCCAAGACCGGCCCCATGGGTGGCTCCATTTCCAGGCCCAGGTCAGCGGCCAGGCCGGCCCGGCGCGGGGCGGGGTCCTGCTCCAGGGCCACGGGGCACAGCTCCAGGCAACGGCCCTCGGCCAGGTCGCATTTATCTGGCGCGGCCACCCGGCCGTCCATAAACAAATAGTGCGGGCAAAGGCCCAGACAGGCCCCACAGGCCACGCAGAGGCCGGGGGCGATTACTTGTTGGACCAGTTGGTCCTGGCAGGGCTGGCCCTGGAAATCTTCAACGGCTAGGTTCATGTTGCATCTCCAAGATAAAAATTAAGGCGCCCCTAGCCATAGCAAGCCTGAAGGCAAAAAGCAACGCCCGGGATGATACTGGTATTTAGCTGTTGCCAAAGGGGATTTTTGCCATATAATATGCCCAACGGTACCTACTCGGTGCCGTGATTTTGTCAGGAGAGGGCGGCGCTTAAGGCGGCCTGACGGCTGCGCGCCTTCCTTTGGGCTTCTGGCATGAGCGGGCATAACTCAGTTGGTAGAGTACGAGCTTCCCAAGCTTGAAGTCGCGGGTTCGAGCCCCGTTGCCCGCTCCACGCTTTACCTGGCTGAACGCCACCTGGCTCCTGGCGCCGCCTGCTGGAGCGCCACGAGTTCTGGGTTGTCCCTTTTTGAGGGGGTTTTCCCCGGCCGCCCCCCGGCCGAGGAGAGCTTGCTTCGATTAGTGGAGCCGATCCGATCTGGCCGGCTTTTCCGGGCCACCGTGATGCACGGACAGATTTGAACGGTCCACGGCCCTGTGTCAACAGGGTCCGGGGCGCGGGCGGTATGACGCCCCCGGGGAGGTATGGCATGAGTTCCCAACACCAGGCGGCCGAGGCCGGGCTGGAACAGCGTTTGACCGAGCTTTTGGAGCCGGTGGTGCGCTCGGAGGGACTGATGCTGGTGGAGTTGGTTTGGCAGCGCGAGGCCGGCGGCCAGGTGCTCAGGCTGTACGTGGACCGCGCCGGCGGAGGGGTGACCCTGGATGAGTGCATGGCGGTGAGCCGCCAGATCAGCGATTTGCTGGACGTGGAGGACTTCATCGGCGACCGCTACAGCCTGGAGGTCAGCTCGCCCGGCCTGGACCGGCGGCTCAAGGCCCCCAGGGAGTATGAGATTTTCGCCGGCCGCAGCGCGCGCCTGGTGATCAGCGAGCCCGGCGGCGGCACCCGCACCCTGAAAGGGGTGCTGGGGGGCCTGATGGGCGACGACGTTTTGCTGGAGGTGGCCGGCAAGGTCAAGGCGGTGCCCCTGGCCCAGGTGGTCAAGGCCCGTTTGGAAATAGATTTTTAGGCTGCGTGAGAGCAGTCAGTCAGCTTCCTTTTTGAGGAGCTTTAGATGAGCGAACTGAAAAGAATGATCGACCAAGTGGCCCGGGAAAAGGGCCTGGACCGGGAGATCCTCATCAACACCCTGGAGGAGGCCATGCGTTCGGCCGCCCGGCGCAAGCTGGGCTCCAAGGTCGACGTGGACGTGGCCTACAACGACGAGTCGGGCGAGGTGGAGGTCTTCGAGTTCAAGGAAGTGGTGGAGACGGTGGAGGACCCGGATATCCAGGTCTCCATGGAAGAGGGCCTGGAGTTGGACCCCGAATGCGAGGTGGGCGACGAGTTGGGCGTGAAGGTGGACACCGCCGATTTCGGCCGCATCGCCGCCCAGAGCGCCAAGCAGGTCATCATCCAGCGCATGAAGGACGCCGAGCGCGACATCATCTTCGAGGACTTCAAGGACCGCAAGAGCGAGATCATCAACGGCATCGTGCAGCGCTTTGACAAAGGCTCCATCATAATCAACCTGGGCCGCACCGAGGCGGTGGTGCCTCCCCGGGAGCAGGTCCCGCGCGAGGGCTACCGGCCCGGAGACCGCATCCGCGCTTTTGTGTTGGATGTCAAACGCATCTCCCGCGGCCCCCAGATCGTGCTTTCGCGCACCCACCCCGGCTTCATCGAGGCCCTGTTCGAATTGGAAGTGCCCGAGATATCCGAGGGCATCGTCACCATTGAGGGCGTGGCCCGGGAGGCGGGCAGCCGCACCAAGCTGGGGGTGGCCTCCAATGACCGCGACGTGGACCCGGTGGGCGCCTGCGTGGGCATGAAAGGCAGCCGGGTGCAGGCGGTGGTGCAGGAGCTTCGGGGCGAGAAGATAGACATCATCGCCTGGGATCCGGACCCGGCCCGCTACGTGGTCAACGCCCTGGCCCCGGCCGAGATCAGCCGCGTGGTGGTGGATGAGGCCAACCAGACCATGGAAGTCATCGTGGCCGATGAGATGCTTTCCTTGGCCATCGGCCGCCGGGGCCAGAACGTGCGCCTGGCCAGCAAGCTCACCGGCTGGAAGATCGACGTGAAGTCCGAAACCCGCTACGGCGAGTCCCTGCGCGACGGCTACCGCTCCCTGTTGGACGTGGTGGGCGTCTCCGACGTGGGCGCCGATACTTTGTTCCAGGCGGGCTACGGCTCGGCCGAGGCCCTGGCCGAGGCCTCGCTGGAGGACTTGCCCGCCTTGCAGGACTTCGACGAGGAGCGGGCCGCTTCCCTGGTGGCCGACGCTCAGCGCTACATGGCCGAGGCCCCCCTCAGGGAAGCCGCCGCCGCCGCCGAGGCGGGGGCCGCCAAGACCTCCGACGCCCTCAGCGCGGCCCAGGAAGCCTGGAACGAGTTGGCCGGGGCCTCCGGCGGCGACGAGGCGACAGGGCCAGAGGCGGAAGCGGGCGAGGAACCGGAAGAGGCCGGGGCAGAGGCGGCAACCGGGGAGGCTGATACCGAGCCGGCGGCCGAAGAGGCTGCGGAGGCCGAGATAGAGCCCGAGGCGGAGCCCGAGCCCGCGAAGGAAACCGACACCGGAACCGAGCCGGAGGCGGCCCAAGAGCCGGATAAAAGCGAGAGTTGATTTTTTAACCGCGGCAAGGCAGCGGAGCCCAAGAACGCCTTACCGGCAGAAATGGCCGGCGGCGGCTTAAGAAGCATACTGAGGAGAATTTGATGGCCAAGATGCGGGTTTATGAGTTGGCCAAAGAACTCAAGATGGAAAACCGCGATCTGATCCGGCAGCTGGTGGAGCTGGGCCTGGACGTGCGCAACCACATGAGCAGCCTCACGCCCGAGGAAGCCCAGATGGCGCGCGACAAGTTCCGCGCCGAACGCAACGAGGTGGTGGAGGAGAAGCGGGTCACCAAGCGGGTGATCCGCCGGCGGCGCAAAAAGGTCAAACCCGAGGCGGAAGCCGCCCCCGAGGCCGCCCCCGAGCCGGCCGCCGATCCGTCCGAGGCCGCTCCGGAGGCAGTCGCCGAGCCGGCTGAGGCCGCGCCGGAAGCCCCCGCCGAAGCCGCTGAGGCCCCTGAAGCCAAGGAAGAGCCGGCCGCCGAAACCGCGCCGGCCGAAGCGGCCGCCGAAGCCGAGACGACAGCGGAGCCGGCAGCCGCCGAGCCCGAGGCAGCCGCTGAGCCGGCCGAGGCCGCGCCCAAGGCCGAAGAAGCCGACGAGCCCCAGGCCGAAACCGCCGCAGAAGAGCCCGAGGCGGCCGAGTCCGAGCCCGAGCCGGTCAAGCCGGCTCCAGTCAAGCCCAAGCGGCCCAAGGGCGAGACCCCGGCCCGCATTATTTCCAA
>JANQFN010000415.1 GCA_028277825.1 Desulfarculaceae bacterium | reverse complement strand
TTTTCCCAGACACCTTCTTACCTTCTCAAACCTCTTTGCCTGTCAGAAGTATGCCCGACTAGGCTGGCTCTCGATCCCGGGCGGCGCCTTTTTCAACCTCTCCACGCCGGTTTTATTACCCAACAAAAAAGCAAGAATCGGGTTGGCCCGGGCCTTTGAGCCAGGCATGCTAAATACCAAGTTAGCGGTATGTGGCAGAGACCAAAGGGAGCTAGCACATGGCCAAAGGCGACTATCAACGCATCGAGCGGGCCATCGAATATCTGGAGAGCCACGCCCCCCAGCAGCCCGGCCTGGAAGAGGTGGCCCGGTCCGTGGGGCTGAGTCAATATCATTTCCAGCGGCTTTTCAAGCGCTACGCCGGGGTGAGCCCCAAGCGCTTTTTACAGTTCATCACAGCCAAGGAGGCACGCCGCCTGCTGCGCGAATCCACACCGGTGCTGGACGCTGCCTTTGAATTGGGGCTCTCCTCGCCCAGCCGGCTGCACGACCTCACCGTCACGGTGTATGCCATGACCCCGGGCCAGGTGGCCCAAGAGGGCCTGGGGCAGGAAATCCGCTACGGTTTTCATGACACTTCCTTTGGACGCTGCCTGTTGGCCATAACGGATCAGGGGGTTTGTGGCCTATCCTTTGTAGATCACGAGGAAGAACAAGAGGCCCTGGACCATCTTGCCCACAACTGGCCGGGGGCGAGCCTGCGCCGGCAGCAAAAGGCCACCGCCCCGGTCGCCCGCCGGATTTTCGAGCCTGCCCAAAAGGAGACCGCCGGGCCGTTGCACCTGCTGCTCAAGGGCAGTAATTTTCAGCTCCAGGTCTGGCAAGCGCTCCTGCGCATCCCGCCGGGTGCTTTTATTACCTACGGCAACCTGGCTCAACGCCTGGACTCGCCGGGCGCGGCCCGGGCCGTGGGCAACGCGGTAGGGGCCAATCCCCTTGCCTACCTGATCCCCTGTCATAGGGTGCTGCGGGCCAGCGGCGCTTTTGGCGGCTACCGCTGGGGCATGCCGCGCAAAAAGGTCATGTTCGCGCGGGAGGCCGCGCTGGCTGCGGGTTAGGCGTGGTGGTCTCATGGGCCGGAAGAAAAAGGCAAGAGGTCGGGAATAGAAAAACCCTGCCAGGGGCGTTTGGCTGGCAGCGAGGTGTGTCAGCCAGAGAATTGCCTGTCAAATAACCGGGAAGGGGAGGATCGCTGCACCGAGCCAACCAGTCCCCCGGATGCGGAGGGAGCGAATAGGGTTCTAGGGCTGCCCAAAACAAGGGCGAAACGGTCTCGCCCGTCCAGATATGATCTTTTTGGGGCTTCTTGATTCATTGCCCGCGCTTGCCTGATAGATATCCCAACGGCACCGCCAGCCCGAACGGACACACTCAATTTTCTTCCCTTCCCAACTCTTTTTCTTTTAAATTAAACTTGTTATGAAGCTTCTTGCTCCTGGGCGGCGCCCTTTTTGCCCAGGGGCGCGAACTTCATCAAAAGCAGCAGGCCGGGGATGGCAATGAGGGTGCAAAAAATAAAAAAGCCCTGCCATCCCAAAGACTTGGCCATCCAACCCGTGGGTGCGGAGGCCAGGACGCGGGGAATGCCGATCAGGCTGGACAAGAGGGCGTATTGGGTGGCGGTGAAGCGCTTGTTGGTCAGGGTGGCCATGAAGGCCAAAAAGGCGGCGGTGCCCATGCCCGAGGCCAGGTTTTCAAAGGCGATCACCGCGCCCAGGGCGGGCACCTGCGGGCCCAGGCTGGCCAGCACCGCGAAACCGGCGGTGGAGACCGCCTGCAGCACGCCGAAGACCCACAGGGAGAGCCGGATGCCCCATTTGAGCATGATCACCCCGCCGGCCAGGCCGCCGGCCACCGTGGCCCAGAAGCCGAACAGCTTAACCACCGCGCCCACTTCGGTCTTGGAAAAGCCGATGTCCAGATAAAAGGGCATGGTCATGGCCGAGGCCATGGAATCGCCCAGCTTGTAGAGCAGCACAAAGGCCAGCATCCACAGGGCGCCGCTGCGTTTGAAGTACTCCACAAAGGGCTCGATCACCGCCTCTTTCAGGGTCTGAGGGGTGCCCTGGGCTGCGGGCGGTTCGTGACACAACAGGGTGGTGATGATGCCGGGCAGCATGCAGGCGGCCATGATCAGATACACCGCGCTGAAGCTCATGTGGTCGGCCAAGAGCAGGCCGCCGCCGCTGGCCAGGAGCATGCCCACCCGGTAGCCGTTTACGTACAACGATGAACCCAGGCCCAGTTCCTCGTCGCTCAAATCCTCGCGGCGGTAGGCGTCCACCACGATGTCCTGGCTGGCGCTGAAAAAGGTGACCAGCAGGGCCATGAAGGCCACCAGCATGGGCTGGGCCGCGGGTTGGGTCAGCCCCAGGCCCACGATGGCCCCGGCCAAAAGCACTTGCGCGCACAACAGCCAGCCCCGGCGGCGGCCCAAGAAGGGCAGGGTGTAGCGGTCCAGCAGCGGGGCCCAGAGGAACTTAAAGGTGTAGGGCAGGCCCACCAGGGCCATGAGCCCGATCACGGTCAGGTCCACCCCCTCCTCTTTCATCCAGGCCTGGAGCAGGCTGATGGTCAAAAGCAGGGGCAGACCGCAGGAAAAACCCATCAGTAGGGCCACCAGCATGCGCCGGGTGAATATCTGCTGGATAAGGGAAGGCATGTCAGGCCGCCCTTTTACAAGGCGCGGCCTGGTTGCATATTCTGAGTTGTGCCGTTGGAGAATGGGGCGTCAAAGGCAACTGCGGCCTACTCGACGCTGAGGATTTCCAGGGTGCGCATGCCGCCGGGGGTGCGCACCTGTACTTCGTCGCCCTCTTCCTTGCCCAAGAGGGCCTGGCCGATAGGCGAGGTCATGGAGATGCGCCCGCAACTGGCGTCGCTTTCGGCCGCGCCCACGATGCGGTAGGAGTGCTCGGTGTCGCCGTCAGGATCATACACCGTGGCCTTGCAGCCGAACACCACTCGGTCGCCCACCTCGGGCAAGGGGTCGATCACCTCCACGGTGGCCAGGAGGTTGTCCAACTCGGCGATCTTGCCCATGATGATGGCGTTGCGCTCCTTGGCCGCGTGGTATTCCGCGTTTTCCGACAGGTCGCCGTGGGCCCGGGCCTCTTCAATGGCCTTGACATTGGCGGGAAGCTCCACCCGGCGGAGCTGGGTGATCTGCTTTTTCAAATTTTCGTGGCCTTCACGAGATATCAAAGAACGCGCCACGTCTGCTCCCAGGTTGTATTCATAGTCTGCGGCGGGATGGGTGTGATGAATAAGCCGCCCGTAAAACCCGCCGGGTAGTTGCCGAACCGGCGGCACGGGGTGCGTTTGACCCCGGGCCGCCTTGATCAGAGTATATCACCAACCCCGGGGGCTAACAACGTTTGGCGTCCCGGGGCAGAGCGGCCTGGTGGCTGCGGCCACCTTGTTAAGATTCCGGTGCGGTGATATACTACATCCCTCGCGCAAGGCGGGCCGGGGAACCCCCTGAAAGCCCTAGCGCATTTTGCTCCGGCTGAGACTTGACAGCCGGGGCGGTTTGCTATAGTCAACATCTTTTCAAGGGGGGCGTGAGCGGTGAAGGTTCGGTTGGAAGACATTGGGCCCGAGGGTCTGGAAGTGACCTTCACCGACGCCATGGCCGGCCCGGGCGACTTGGGCGAAGCGGTGGAGGCCTTGCTTACGCCTCCCCGGGCCAGACTGGTTTTGCAGCGCAGCGGCGACTTGGTCAGCGCCCGGGGCGATTACGGCGCCCGGCTGTCCATCATTTGCAGCCGCTGCCTGGCCCCCTACGAAGTGGAGCTGACCGGCGAGTTGGATTGGGCCTTCCGGCCCCACCCAGCCGACCAGCCAGAAGAAGTGCGCCTTGACGGCGACGATTTGGATGTAACCTTTTACCGGGGCGGGGAGATCGACTTGGCCCGCGCCCTGCGTGATGAGATGAGCCTGGCCCTGCCCATGGCACCGCTGTGCGACAGCGGTTGCCCGGGCCTGTGCCCGGTGTGCGGGCGCCCTCAAAAGGCGGATGGAGCCTGTTGCCGCACCGAGAGCCCGGACCCCCGCTGGGCCGAGTTGGCCAAGCTCAAACAATAGCTTTTTAGGCGCGGGGTGTTTCGCCCTGCGGACCATATGGAGAAGTTTTAGCCATGGCTGTTCCCAAGAGACGTCAATCCACCACCCGCCGCAACAAGCGCCGGTCCCACGACGCCATCAAATTGCCCAACCCCTCGGCTTGCCCCCAGTGCGGCGAGCCCAAGATGCCCCACCGGGTGTGCCCCTCCTGCGGGACGTACAAGGGCCGCCAGGTGCTGAACACGGAAGAGTAAAAAGTCTTTCATGCGCATCGCCCTTGACGCCATGGGGGGCGACAACGCCCCCGAAGCAGTGGTAGAAGGCGCCGTGGAGGCGCTGGACACCATTCCGGCTGACGTGGAAATGGTGTTGGTGGGCGATTTGGAGCGGGTCAAACCCATCCTGGACCGGCTGGGCCCTCCCAGCGAGCGTCTGCACCTGCACCATGCCTCCCAGGTGGTGGCCATGGACGAGGCGCCGGCGGTGGCCTTGAGAAAGATCAAGGATTCCTCCATCCGGGTCTGCTACAACCTGCACAAGGCGGGCGAGGCCGACGCCGTGGTCAGCGCGGGCAACACCGGGGCCACCATGGCCCTGGGCGTGGTGATCATGGGCCGCCTGGCCGAAGTGGACCGGCCGGCCCTGGCCTCGGCCTTCCCGGCGCTCAGAGGCGCCACCCTGTTGATTGACGTAGGCGCCAACGTGGACTGCACCCCCTTGATGCTTTTACAGTTCGGCTACATGGGCAGCGTATTCGCCGAGCGGGTCATGCAGCTTCCCTCGCCCAAGGTGGGGCTGTTGTCCATCGGCGAGGAGCCGGGCAAGGGCAACACCGCGGTGAA
>JANQFN010000385.1 GCA_028277825.1 Desulfarculaceae bacterium | reverse complement strand
CCGGTGGAGGGCAGCACCACCACGATGGTCTTGCCCACGTTTTCGGGCCGCCGGGCCACCTGCCAGGCGGCGTAGGTGGCCGCGCCCGAGGAGATGCCGCACAACAGGCCCTCTTGCTTGGCCAACACCCGGGCGGTCTCAAATGCCTGGTCGTTGGTCACCGTGATCACCTCGTCGATGATGTCGGTGTTGAGCACCTTGGGCACGAACCCGGCGCCGATGCCCTGGATCTTGTGGGGCCCGGGCTGGCCGCCGGAAAGCACCGGGCTGTCGGCCGGCTCCACCGCGATGGCCTGAAACTCGGGCTTGAGCGGTTTGATGTATTCGGCCACGCCGGTGATGGTGCCGCCGGTGCCCACCCCGGAGATCAGGATGTCCGCCGCGCCGCCGGTGTCGCGCCAGATCTCGGGGCCGGTGGTGTTTCGGTGCACCGCCGGGTTGGCCGGGTTGGCGAACTGGTCGGGCAGAAAGGCGCCCTGGGTCTCGGCCACGATCTCCTTGGCCTTTTCGATGGCTCCCTTCATACCGCCGGCGGCCGGGGTCAACACCAACTCCGCCCCCAGATGCTTCAAGAGGCGGCGGCGCTCCAGGCTCATGGACTCGGGCATGGTCAAAAGCAGCTTGTATTTTTTGACCGCGCAGACAAAGGCCAGGCCGATGCCGGTGTTGCCGCTGGTGGGCTCCACGATTATGGAGTCATGATCGATCCTGCCCTCGGCCTCGGCGGCGCCGATCATGGAGGCGGCTATGCGGTCCTTGACCGAGCCCAAGGGGTTTTGGAACTCCAGCTTGGCCAACACCGTGGCCACCGCGCCCTCAAGGCAGTTCTCGCTCAAAAGCACCAGGGGGGTGCCGCCCACCACGCGGATCACGTCGGGATTTATGTTGGTGCTCATGCTGCTCCCTCCGCCTTTCTCGGCCGGCTCTCACCGGTTCCGTTGCCGATGTAGACCAACTCGGGGGTCTTTAAAAACACCTTGGTGTCCGGCGGCACCGATTCGGTGAGCCAGACGTTGCCGCCGATGACGCTGCGCGCCCCGATCACGGTGTCCCCGCCCAGGATGGTGGCCCCGGAGTAAATCACCACCTCGTCTTCGATGGTGGGGTGCCGCTTCTGGCTGCGAAGACTCTCCACCTGCTCCCGGGGCACCGAAAGCGCGCCCAGGGTGACCCCCTGGTAGAGGCGCACTCGGTCGCCGATCTCGGCGGTCTGGCCCACCACCACGCCGGTGCCGTGGTCGATGAAAAAGTGCCGCCCGATCTCCGCCCCGGGATGGATGTCGATGCCGGTCTTGCTGTGGGCGTATTCGCTCATCATGCGCGGCAACAGCGGCACCTCCAGATGTAAAAGCAAGTGGGCCAGGCGGTAGACCGTGGTGGCGAACAGGCCGGGATAGGAAAAGATGATCTCATCCACCCCGCCGCTGGCCGGGTCGCCCTCTTGGGCGGCCACCACGTCAAGGGAGAGCATATGCCTGATCTCGGGCAGGCCCTTGATGAACTCCAGGGCTTGGCTGTGGCCCCGCTGGGCGCAGTGGCTGCAGCTCAAATCGTGGCGGAAGCAGTCGTGGCGCACCGCCCAGGTGATCTGGTCAGTAAGCTGCTCGTAGAGCTGCATCACCTCCATACCCAGGTGATACTCCAGGTTCACTGCTTCGACCTTTTTGCCGTCGAAATAGCCGGGGAACAGGATGCGCCGGCACTGGTTGATGATATCCACCACCGACTGCTGGCTGGGCAGGGGCACCGGGCTGACGTGATCGAAACACTCCTTGCTGCGGCAGGTGGCCACCATCTGGGCCACCACCTTGGGCAACTGGTCGTGCAATTGGGTGGTGATCACCTCTTCCAGAGTGCAATCGTCGAAGTCACGTTTGTCGGGCATGGCCCTCTCCCCGGCCGGCTGCGCGCCGCCCTGCGCCAAACTGAATTACATCCTATTAAAATAGCACAATATGTAAAGCCCCGCCGCAAGCCGCAGAGGGGCTAGGCCATGAGACCTGCCGGCATGCCGCGACGAACCGTCTGGAGTGAGTCCCCGCGTCGGGTCTATTGAGATTCGGGGATGAAGGGAAAAGTCAGTCGGTCATTTCCGCAGGATCTTTGGGAGGATTCTCTTCCAAAACCTTACAGGCCAGGTCCTGCCAGAGCCGGCTCTCGGCTTCCTGGCCCGGCGGGGTGGGGCCGCCCTTGGCCACCCTCTCCATGATGGCCCGGGCCTCAGGCTCCCGGTTGGTGGAGTTGTAGAGATCAGCCAAATAAAGCTGGTTAAGCCAATAGTTGGGCTGCACCGCGATGGCCTTTTTCAGATAGGCCTCAGCCTTGGAGCTGCGTCCGCCCATGACCCAGGGCAGCTTGGTGTGCACCCGGCCCAGGATGCGGTAGGCCCCGCCGTATTCGTATTTGGGGTCCAAATCCTTGAGCCGGTTCATGTCCGCCCGCACCTTTTTGACCATCTTGTAGGCCTTGACCGGGTTGGAGTTGTCGGCCACCAGCCCCCGGGTCACGCCCAGCCAATACAGGGGGCCGGGGTCATCGGGGCGCTTTTGATGCAGCTTCTCGGCCAGGGTCAGGGCCTCGTGGTAGGAGTCCATTTTGGCCGGACCCTCGCTTTGGGCGCCCAGCCAGACCAGGGTGCGGATCAGGCGCAGGGTGGCCATCGAGTTGCCCGGCGTCTCCACGATCACCCCCCGGTAGCAAGCGGCCGCGGCCCGGGCCTTGTCCAGGTCCGCCCGCTGCTCAAACAGGGTCTCGCCCTGCAGCATAAGCTTATAAGGCCATACGCTGATCAGGGCCTGGGCCTGCCCCGGCCAGGCCAGGGCGGCCAGGACGAGCAGGACGGCCAGCAGGACGGCTGGGCTGGTGAAGGGGGGGCTGATTGATTTATGTGCGGGCTTTGCGGGCATCAAAATCCTGGGCCGAAGCGGCTAAGAATCATTACTGAGTCTCAAAGCAAAATATTGACATCACTTGCCGGTTTGTCAAGGGCCCTTCAAGTGACAAATCCCACCGAAAAAGCGATCAGGAACTGGCCGCCGTAATACAGGGGCAGGCCCAGGAGCCGGTTGGAGTAATGATGCTTCTTGAAGCGGTCCCGGGCCACGAAGAGGTCTGAGAGATAAAAGGCGGCCGCGCCCACAAACACCAGCCAGGCGCCGCTGGGTGGCAGGGCCGGGTTGAAGATCGCCGCCCAGGCCCCGATCAGCATCAAGGAGATCACCACGATATAGGCCAGCACCGGGATCAGCATCTGACCCAGGCCAGGGCGCAGCCACAGGAAGATCAGCCCGCTGAGCGCACAGATGGCCAACAGTCCGGGGTTGATCCATTGACTCGGCGCGGTCAGGCCCCCAAAGGCCACCACATAGGCGATGTGGCCCAGGAGGAAGGCCACCAGCCCGGCCTTAAAGGGCGCCTCGCCCTTGAGCGCCAGGCAGACATCGCCCACCAGGCCCAGTATGAGGCCCGCCACGATCAGGTAAAAATACCAGGGCAGCGGAGAAGGCAACAGGAAAGGCGTCAGCACGAACAGCACCGACAGCGGTGTCTTGAACAAGAGCACCCGGCCCGGGGTCTCGCCCCGCTCGGCCCAGAGCAGGCCCAGCAGGAGTAATACGGCTGGTATCAGCAGATAGTAGGCTAGCATGATCCCCCTTTATGGCAGGCGACGGGGCCAACATAGCATAGGCGGGCTGGGGTTGTCAGTGGCTTCCGGGGCTGTTGCCGGCTGAATTGAGAAGTGGGTCCAAGAGGTTTGGAAAAGGGAAAAACGCCTGGTCGATTGCAGAAGGTACAAGAGGATTGTGGGAGTTGCATTCAGCCAACTGCTACCAAGTTATGAACCAGCGACGACAACAATCCGCGACGCTTGCACAGCCAGGAGAAGGCTGCCCAGTTAACTGCGCCTGATCCAATTGCCTCCTATCATCAACGGCAACAGCATTAACGCGCCAAACAGAGCCACCCAACTCCGGGCCAACCTCTTTCCCTTTTAAAACCTCTTGGATTTCTTTTTTGCGTAATATATTAATTTTATTAATTAAATAATGTAAAATCTTCACGGCGCCAACTCCCGGCCATCTTTCCCTTGACCTCCACCCAATCAACATACATACTGGTATGTATGTTAGATTCAAAAAAGCGAAACCCGGACCAGACCCGCCAGGCCATCCTGAACCTGGCGCTTGATGTAATCCATGCCAAGGGCTTCCAGGCCGCCAGCCTGAACGACATTCTGGAGGGCAGCGGCCTGACCCGGGGCGCTCTGTATCACCACTTCCCCAATAAGCGCGCCCTGGGCCTGGCCGCCCTGGAGCGGCTGGAAGAGCAGGTGCGCAGCGACTGGCTGGAGCCCTTGGATGATTGCGACGACCCCATCGACGGCATCATCCAGACCATGTTCACCGTGGGCACCGGCCTGGGGCCGGAGGACATCCTGGCCGGCTGCCCCCTGAACAACCTGGCCCAGGAGATGTCCCTGGCCGACGAGGAGTTCCGCGCCAAGGTCGCTTCCATTTATTACCAATGGCGCGCCGGCGTGGCCTCGGCCCTGGAGCGAGGCCAGGCCCAAGGCAAGGTGCGCCCCGAAGCCGAAGCCATGGCCGTGGCCACCTTTGTGGTGGGTGCCCTGGCCGGCGGCCGCGGCCTGGCCAAGGTGAGCCGCAACCCCGAACCTTTGGGCATGGTGGCCCAGAGCTTGGCCGCCTATCTGGAAACCTTGCGCCCTCAGCCCGCAGGAGAATGACATGAAGCTGGAAGAGCACCCCACGGTAAAAAGCTATCGCGCCAAACAAGCCCCGGCCAGGCCCGCGGTGCTGGAGGCGGCCCAGATCAAGGAGCTGGCCCGGGCCGCCGGCGCCGACGACGTGGGTCTGGTGGAGCTGGAGCGGCCTGAACTGGCCATGTGGCGCCCGGGCACCGAGGCCCTAATGCCGGGCACCAAGACCCTGGTGAGCCTGGTGGAGCGCCTCACCCCGGCCAACGTGCGCTGCCCCACCCGCTCGGTGTCGGATAAGGAGTATTCCCGGGGCATGCACGCCGCCGACGAGACCGCCCACAACCTGGCCACGGCCTTGGCGCCCCTGGGGGTGGGCAGCATGGTCTTCCCGGCCGGCTTTCCCATGGACATGTCCCAGTGGCCGGGCAAGATGTGGGCGGTGAGCCACAAGGCGGTGGCCGTGGCCGCGGGCATGGGCCAGATGGGGCTCAACCGCATGTTGCTGCATCCCCGCTTCGGCGGCTTCTTGGTGCTGGGCACCCTCTTGCTTGACGTGGCGGTGGACCGATACGACCAACCGGTGGACTACAACCCCTGCCTGGACTGCAAGCTGTGCGTGGCCGCCTGCCCGGTGGGGGCCATCGGCAAGGACGGCCACTTCGCCTTTGTGAACTGCCTGACCCACAACTACCGCGACCGCTTGGGCGGCTTCCAGGACTGGGCCGAGCAGCTCATCAAGAGCAAGAGCAGCGCCGATTACCGCCGCCGGGTGAGCGATCAGGAGACGGTGAGCATGTGGCAGAGTCTGTCTTATGGCATCTGCAACAAGTCCTCCTATTGCATGGCCGCCTGCCCGGCGGGCGAGGACAACATCGGCCCCTTTCTGGAAGACCGCAAGGCCTACCTGGCAGAGGTGCTCCAGCCCCTGAACGACAAGGCCGAAGAGATCTACGTGCTGCCCGGCTCCGACGCCGAAGAATACGTACCCAAACGCTTCCAAAACAAGCGCGTCAAACAGGTCTCCAACGGGATCAGACCCCGCTCGGTGCAGAACTTCCTGGACAACCTGGGCCTGTTGTTCCAGCGGGGCAAGGCCCAGGATATGGACACCACCTATCACCTCACTTTCTACGGCAGCGAGAACGCCGAGGCCACGGTGGTCATCAAAGAGGGCGCCCTGCAGGTCAAGCGCGGCCTGGAGGGCAAGGCTGATCTGCATCTCAAGGCGGACAGCGACACCTGGATCAGTTTTCTGGCCAAGGAAAAAGGGCTCCTGCCCGCTTTGCTCAGCGGCAAGATGAAGATCAAAGGCCCCCCCAAACTGATGAAGGCCTTTGCCGCCTGTTTCCCGCTTTAGTGGAGGTCATACATGGGTTTCCCCAAGCCAGACCCGAAGCTCTCCGCGTTCCTGGAAAAGTCCCTGGACGGCTATGAGGCCGAACTCAGGCCCATGTTCGGCTGCCCGGCCTGGTTCGCCGGGGACAACATGTTCGCCGGGGTGTTCGGCTCGGTGATAAACCTGCGCATCCCGCCGGGCGAGGAGCAGGACAAGATCATGACCGCCTATCCCGGGGCCAAGCGTTTCGAGCCCTGGCCGGGCCGGGCCATGAAGGAGCACTTCAGCGTGCCCGGCGACCAGGTCAAGGCGGGCAAGAAGTGGCAGGGCTGGCTCAAGAAGTCCTATGACTACGCCGCCTCGCTCCCGCCCAAGAAGAAGGGCAGGAAGAAGTAGTTCGCGGCAACGCGGTGGCCGCGAGTAGAAGATAAAGAAGTAGGTAAGGAAAAAGAGGGAGGATGACCTCGCCGCCTGAGCTGCGGGGGTCGGCTCCCGGTTAGCCGCACTCCCCCACAAGCCAGCCGCCGGCACTCAGCAGAGTGATTATCTTCACGTCATGGACCGTCCCTTGCGGCCCGCTGCAACCAGTGCCATAGACACTTGTGAGCCCATGGTGCCCCAGTCCCCTCCTTACCAACTCTTCATTCCTCCGCAACAGGAATGGCCGGGGTGAATAATTTAGACACCGCATCTCCAGGCTCTTTTTCACGTGCAATCCCATGCCCGGCAAGGGTCGCCGCGTCGCGGCCCCGGCGGGCCACTGTTCGCGATGACACTTTTTCCATACTTCTTTTCTTAGCCTAGCCCGCATATTTCATGAAGGCCATGTGTCCGGCTGCGCCAGCCACCGGCATACGGTGTTGCTGGCTGCGCTTGGGCCTCGACGTAGCTTTAGCTACGCCTGCGGCCCTCGCTTGCCAGACGCCTTGTCTGC
>JANQFN010000141.1 GCA_028277825.1 Desulfarculaceae bacterium | reverse complement strand
GACGATGCGGAAGACCTGGATTTCGTGGGCCCCCTGGAGGTGTTCGGAGCCTTTGGCGCCCCAGGCGAAAACACAGGCTTTCAGGTGGTGACCGTTTCTGCGCAGGCGGGGCCGATAAAGACCCGCAATGGCCTGCGCATCCAGCCGGATTTCACCTTTGCCGACTGCCCTAAAATCGATGTGTTGCTGATCCCCGGCGGCATAGGCACCAGGCCTGTGCTGGAAGTGCCTTCCTGCATTGCATGGATCAGGCAGGCTGCGCAACAGGCCGAGATAGTTCTGACGGTTTGCACCGGTTCCCTGCTGGCGGCCAAGGCAGGGCTGTTGGAAGGGCTGGAAGCCACCACCCACTTTGCGGCCATGGAGCTTTTGGAGGAATTGGCCCCCGGCGCGAAGCTCAGGCCGGGCAGCCGCTATCTAGATAACGGCAAATACATCATAGCTGCGGGCGTTTCAGCCGGTATCGATGCCAGTTTGCATTTGCTGGGGCGCCTACACGGCAGGGACAAAGCAGCCCAGACCGCGCGCTATATAGAATACGAATACTTTAAGGCTTGATAAATTTCTTTCAGGTGATTTTTGCCTAATTCGGCGGCGGGTCCCTATCGCAGTTAAGGGAATGGAGCGAACCAGCCCATGCCACCACCCAGAACCAGCGATGCCATCACCCTCAGCGGGGCAGCCCTGTTGGTGTTCGTATGCCTGATGTGGGGCGGAAACGCCGTGGCCATCAAGTTCTCAAACGTAGGGATGCCTCCCTTGCTGGCCGCCACCGTGCGGTCCATCGTGGCTGCCGCCGCGGTATGGCTTTATGCGCGCGCCAAGGGTCATGTGGTGGCCTTGCCCTCTGGTCAACACGTACGCGGCATGATACTTGGCCTCTTGTTCGGCCTGGACTTTCTTTTCCTGTACTGGGGCCTGGCTTACACCAACGCCTCGCGTTCGGTGATATTCCTATACACCCATCCCTTCTGGGTGGCCTTGGGAGCGCACTTTTTCATCAAGGGGGACCGCCTCACCGCCTTGAAATGGGCCGGGCTCCTTTTGGCCTTCGGAGGCATGGTGGCCGTGGTCTCCGCCGGCTCCCAAGACCTGCCTCCCTTGTACTGGCTGGGTGATTTGATGGTTGCCGCCGCCGCCCTGTTTTGGGCCCTGACCACACTCTACATCAAAAAGACCTCCCAGCGGCCTGGCGGTGCCCTGAGCCATTACCAGATGTTGTTCGCGCAACTGGCCTATTCCATTCCAGTGCTGGCCCTGGGCGTGGCGCTCTTTGAGTGGGGCCGGCCGGTGCACTTCACTCCGGTGATATGGGCTGCTCTGTTCTACCAGTGCCTGGTGGTGGCCTTTTTCAGTTACCTGCTTTGGTTCTGGATGATCAACCGCTTCAAGGTCAGCGGTCTGACCGCCTTCACCTTTCTCACGCCTCTGTTTGGAGTGATCATGGGGGCGGTGATTCTAGGCGAAGAGGTGGCGCCTTTGGTGTGGCTGGGTATCGTGCTGGTGGGAGCCGGTATCTACATGGTTAATTGGCAAGGCGCCTCTGAGTGACGTCTTGACCTTCCCCCAGGTCTGCACTAGAGGGAGAGTTAGGATCCCCGGGTAATCGCAGCCAGGGATATGGGTTTTGGAGGCTCCCGGCTTTTTGCCCAAGGAGCTATGGGGGCGCTCCCAGTTGAAGTCCAGCCTCCATGCCTCGATTTTGGTTGGCCTTGATTGCATGGCCAATGGAACGTAAGGGCCCTAAAAAAAGCGCGGCGTTTCAGATTGTACTGAAACGCCGCGCTCGCGTTTCCTAAGCAGCCTCGGCTAGCCCGGATATTTCACGAAGGTTGGACGGCATTGGCGATGCGGCTAGTATTTATCGGTGTGTTATGAAAAAAACGTCCACGTTATCAGTGTACAGTTTGTACCCGAGCCCGGCACAGCCAGCCATGCGCTGGCAAGGCGGCCCAAGGCTTGGGCGGCCAAGGGGCCGCATCGGGAGCCAGTCATCTTTGCGGGAGCCAAACATAACACGACCCGCTTTGCCACCAGCGGCACGCTGGCGGCAAGCGACAGGCGAAGGCGTAGCCAAAGTTACGTCGAGCTTGGAGCGCAGCCGGCAACACCGCCAGCGCTTGGCTGGCGCAGCCGGACGACCGGCCTTCGTGAAATATCCGGGCTAGCCCTTGAGGACCATGGTGGTGCCTTTGGAGCCACTGCCTATTCCAAACCAAACAGCCTTTGTTTCAAAAAAACGGTTGACATTTGCTCATCCTTGGAGCGATGATCAGACCACACTCCAGGGAGTGGCAGCAAGCCTGGCTCTAGGCGCTGAAGGTCCAAAAAATTAATAATTTAACGCTATCTAAAGCATTTGACTAGCGTTCGGTTTTTGGTCATACCACGTGACCACTAAATTTATCTCTGTGGCCTGGTTGATTTGTTTGGGGGCAGGATAAAGATAGGAAAACCGGACGCGTTTCGTTTTTTTTGGGGTCCTTTTCAAGCGGATAAGTTTAACTTGGATGAAAAGCAAGGCAATATGTTTAAAGCCATCAAGCCGCACAAAATTACCGAAGAGATCATAGACCAAATAAAGGAATTGATCCGCACCGGCGAGCTGTCGCCCGGCGACAAGCTGCCGCCGGAGAGGGAGTTGAGCCGCATATTCGGGGTGGGCCGTTCCTCGCTCAGGGAGGCCATCTCCATCCTGGACAATATGGGCCTGTTGGAGATGAGGCCGCGTCAGGGCAACTTCGTGCGTCAGGTGAAGTCTCCGGACTTGCGCGATCCGATCCTGCGCATGGTGGAGGAAGACGCCAGCCACATCCTGGAACTGTACGAGCTGAGAAAGGACATCGAGCTGGCCGCGGCCGGGCAGGCCGCCCTCAGGCGCACTCCCAAAGACCTGCAAGATCTGGCCGCCGCCCTGGAGCAAATGGAACAGAGTCTGGAGCGGGGCGAGGTGGTGGTGGCTGATGAGCGCCTGTTTCATTTGGGCCTGGCCCGGGCCAGTAAGAATTATGTGCGCACCCACGTGCTCAGTGTGATCTTTGATATCTCTCATGACCACTTTTCCCTGGTCTATGAGAAGTTCATCGAGGACGGCTCCCATTTGTCCGAGATCTATCAGCAGCATAAAAAGATTTTCGAGGCGGTCCAGGACCAGAATCCCATAGCGGCCCGGGAGGCCATGCACGAGCATCTTTCGGTGGTGGAAAAACACGGGAACATATTTGCTTAGCCCCGTCGAGAGACGGGCAGGGTCTGGAAATCCCAACCGGCCGGAGGCCAGGTGAAGCAACTGAGCCAGGCACAATTTGAATTCCTGCAAGGGGTGTTCGGCGCCGACAAGGTCAACAGCGGCGACTCGGCGCGAAAGCTGCACGGCCGAGACTTTTCGGGCCACCCCAGCCATTTGCCGGCGGTGGTGGTCTGGCCCCAGGAGACCGGCCAGATCAGCCGGCTGCTGGCCTGGGCCCAGGAGGAAGCGGTGCCCATCACCCCCTGGGGCGCGGGTACTTCCACCGAAGGCAATCCCATCCCCCTGGCCGGCGGGGTGGTGGTGGACATGGTCGAGATGAATCGGGTGCTGAACCTTTGGCCCCAGGACATGCAGGTGGAGGTTGAGGCCGGGGTGGGCTTCCAGGACTTAAACCATAGCCTGCGCCATGAGGGGCTGTTTTTCCCACCCGACCCCGGCGCCTGGGCCACCATCGGCGGCATGATCGCCAACAACGCCTCGGGCATCCGCACGGTCAAGTACGGCATGACCAAGGACTACGTGCAGGAGTTGGAGGTGGTGCTGCCCGGCGGGCGGGTGATCGATACCGGCAACCGGGCCCACAAGTCATCTTCCGGCTATGATCTGGCCCGCCTGTTCGTGGGTTCGGAGGGCACCTTGGGCATCGTGACCAGGGCGGTCTTGCGTCTGGCCGGGATGCCCGAGCATTTTCTGGCCGTAGTGGCCGGCTTCCCCAGCACCAATGCCGCCTGCCAGGCGGTTACTGAACTGATCCGCCACGGCACCGACCCGGCCGCCCTGGAGTTGCTCACCCCGCCCCTGGCCCGGCTGCTGAACCGGGTCAATGGCCTGGATTTACCCGAGTCTCCCCTGTTGTTCATGGAGTTCGTGGGCTTTTCCGCCCGGAGCCTGGAGGAGGTGCTGGAGATCGCCCGCGAGGTGTGCGCCGAGCTGGGGGCCCAGGGCTTTGAGGCCGGCTTGGGCAAGGTGAACCGCGACCGCATCTGGTCGGCGCGAAACGCCGCAGCCGAGACCATCAAGCAGACTCATGCGGGCCTGGAAATCATGATCACCGACGCGGCGGTGCCCATGTCGGCCTATGAGGAGCTTATCGCCTTTTCTGAACAGCAGGTGACAGGCTCGGGCCAGGTGGGCTACGTGTTCGGCCACGCCGGCGACGGCAACCTGCATTTGGTGTGGATGGGGGACCCAAAGGACCCGGCCCAGTGGCAGAAGCTGGAGCAGGCCAACAGGGCCATAGTGGAAAAGGCCATTGACCTGGGCGGCACCGCCACCGGTGAACACGGGGTGGGCATGGGCAAGAGCAAGTTCATGCTCGCTGAACACGGGGCTTCCATGGAAGTTATGGCCCAGATCAAAGACACCCTGGACCCCAAGGGCATCATGAACCCGGGCAAGATATTCCCGGCTGCTTCGACCGGAGTGCACTCGTCATGAAGTCCACGCCACGCAACCTTTTCATGTCCGCCCTGTTGGGCGGCCGGCGCGGGGAGCGCCCGCCGGTGGGCAACCCCACCTCCATCGCCTGCCACGACCTGATGGACGCGGCCGGGGTGAGCTTTCCCGAGGCCCACCTGGAGGCGGAGGCCATGGCCCGCCTGGCCCTGGCCGGGCACCAGGTGGCCGGCTTCGACGTGGTGATGCCCGAATATTCGGTGTTGCAGGAAGCCGCCGCCCTGGGCAGCGAAGTCAACTGGGGGCACTGCGACATGATGCCCGACACCAGTCAAGTGCCCTACGCCGATCTGGGGCCCATCGAGGTGCCGGAGAACCTTTTGGAAAAACCCTCCATCAAGGTGGTGCTGGACGCCATAAGCATCCTGCGCCGCCAGGTGGGCGACCGCGCGGCCATCGTGGGCAAGGTGATGGGGCCCTGGACCATCTCCTACCACACCGCCGGAGTGCAGAATTTTCTCTTGCAGGTGGGCAAGGCCGGACGCGACCCGGAGCGCAAAGCCAAGGTGGAGCGCATGCTGGACGCCCTGATGCCGGTGACCATCGCCCATGCCAACGCCCAGTTCCGGGCCGGGGCCGACGCGGTGGTTTTGGCCGATCATGCCACCGGCAATCTGGTGAGCCCCAAGACTTATGAGGAATACTTGCTCAAGCGGCACCAGATCGTCACCAGAGAGATCGGTGGGCCCATGATCCTGCACGTGTGCGGCGACTGCCGCGACCGGGTGGAGCTGTTCAGC
The DNA here is from genome assembly GCA_028277825.1 of Desulfarculaceae bacterium. GTDB lineage: Bacteria > Desulfobacterota > Desulfarculia > Desulfarculales > Desulfarculaceae > Desulfoferula. The sequence continues at coordinate 1,024 of JANQFN010000141.1, read as the reverse complement.
CAAGCCGGCTTTGACGCCTATCACTTCGAATGGATCCTGGACGCCAAGAAGGTGGTGGAGCAGGTGGGGGAGCGCATCTCCCTGGTGGGCTGCATATCCTGCGCCCAGGAACTTTTCTCGGGCACTCCGGAGCAGGTTTACGAGCAGGCGCGTTATGCCATCGCGGCCGGGGTGGACATCATCGCCCCCGAATGCGCCATCGCTTTGGAGACGCCCCTGGCCAATCTCAAGGCCATCGTGGCGGCGGCGGCGGAAGGCTACTAGGAATTTGCAAGTCCCCAAAAGGACTAGGTGGTTGACAAGGTTGACATTTGCACAGGTTGCATACTACGGTAATCAGGTCGGAATCGCTCCGATTTCGACCCAAACGCCGAAAAACTGGCCGCCGTCCTTGGCGCTGGATTTGAGTTTCGCCGGATTACCCAGACCGGGGTCCTGGTCCCCGGGTGACCGCTTCACACTGATTGGTCACAGACGGCTGTTTGGAAAACATGTCTGAAACCTATCAACATATTATCGGTCTGTCGTTCCTGGCCCTGGTATTCCTCATTACGCGCTACGGGGTGGGCTTGAGAATGAAAAAGGCGGCCCAACTCATTGTGGGTGGCCTTGAGGACCGCCAAGCCTATGACGTGTACACCGCGGTGAGCTTGAATTATGCCAAGCCCACCTGGAAAAAGTTCGGATTGCGGGATTTCCGGCCCAAGGCACTGGAGTCGCTGGTAAAGGCGGGTGTAGTGGTGCAAAGCGGGCCGGATCGTTTTTATTTGTCACCGGATTTTTCAACTGGAGAGGAGATGGCAGCGGGAGGGCCCGCCTAGCCGGCACCCGACGGCTTACGTGGGTGATTCCCCGCATTTCCAGGGAGGGAAGAGGATGAAGAAGTTTGGCATTATCCTGTTGGCCTTTGCCTTGGCCTTGTCGTTCAGCCTAGTCGCAGGGGGCAACGACGCGTTTGCGGCCAAGAAAAAGTACTCCAAATTCTGGAGCGACCCACGCCACAAAGCCTGGAAGGGTAAAAAGT
>JANQFN010000329.1 GCA_028277825.1 Desulfarculaceae bacterium | reverse complement strand
GGTGGGCCACCAGCCCACCTGCTGCCTTAAGGCCGCATATTCTTGCAAACTGGGATTTCTAGTTTCAATATACATTTTAACTGGCTCCATTAACATGATACCACTGGGGTAAACGTACACGGCTTTGATAATAAAAAAACCTTATCGTTGCCAGAGATAAAATGTAACCTAATTCTTTTTTGGAATACGCAGCAGACTATAAATATAAAATACTTACCACCGAACTACTTGAAGCTGGTCAATTCACCAAAAGCCCTAACAGCAAAGCTATCTGTCATGCCAGACATATAGTCTAATATTGCTCTAATATAATCCTTCTTTTTGTTAATATCATACAGTATCTCATTTTCATATTTTTCGACTACATCTTGGTATTCTTTCTTATATGGATTAATTGTTCTATAATTGGAATATTTTAATAAGCAACTCTTGAAAGCACCCGTGAGAGAAGGGCAATGTTTGGCGTGCTTTTCTAATTCCTTGAGAGTGTATTCTTTTGCATATAACGATATAAGAAAAACAAAAATTTCACCGATCGCCAATTTTGCGAACTTTTTATAGGTATCGAGACGCCTATGGCTATATATATTGTTGTAATTAAATTCCATGACAAGCTTCATCAACTTAAACATTTCTTGTGAAAATCTCAATCCGTCATCTAAATCACTACTATTACACAAATCAATTATTAATTTATGTATTAATATTGTATTATTAACTGCCCCGCTTACCGGTATCCCATGTCTATTCAATATAGAGCTGAGTTCGGCAGCTTGCTGCTCGGTCCATATGTCTAGCCTTATAGCATCTTCTATATCGCGCCCTATATATGCTATTTTATCCGCTATCTTGACTACACATCCTTCCCATGTATAGGGCATATATTCATTTTTTCTTATAATTTTTGTTAAGTCTATAGCTTCGCTCCGCGGGAATAGAGCGTCTTCGGCAACCTCCCCGCAATGAGATATAATTCCATCCCTAACAGCGTATGTTAATTTCAAATTTTGATGTTTGCTATTTGTGTCTTTTAGAGTTTCTATCTTATCGACGAAGCGTAAACTGTTTCTTTCGTGCCAAAAATCAGCACCCAATTCCTCTTTCGCAATTTCATCTATGTAGTCCTCTCCTGCGTGTCCGAAGGGAGCGTGACCCAGATCGTGTCCTAACGCTATTGCGGTAGCCAGTTGTGTGTTCAATCCCATGTGTTTAGATATCGTATAGCTTATTGAAGCAACGTGGTTGACGTGTTCCATCCTTGTACAAATGTGGTCATTCTCTGTTGCGAAAAAAACTTGCGTTTTATGTTTTAGCCTACTAAAAGCAGTGCAGTGTAATATTCGATTATAATCTCTTGCGAACTCAGAGCGAATGTCATCCGCTCTACTGTAAAGCTCCTCTCTTTCTATACATTTTGAATATTTCTCGTGGCTCTTTTTAGAGGCCACGCCTGCAAAACGTCCTTCCTCAGGCGCTTTCGACATAGAGCCCCCCTTTTAACAGTGAAATCAATCTTCCCCCTCCAAATTGAATAGCCGCCGCACCAGGGCCAGTTGCTCCCGCTTGGTCTCCTCGCTCTTGGAGTGGCTGGGGTCCTTGAGGAACAGGATGGGGTCGTTAAGCAGCTTTTTGACCAGGGCCTGGGTCAGGCGGTCGATGGCTTCGGCCTGCTCGGGCCCGATGCCGTTGAGCCCCCTGAGGGTGCGCTCCAGCTCGGCCTGCCTGAGGACCTCACCCTTGGCGGCCAGGGCGCTGATGGTGGGCACCGCGCCCAGGCTTTTGAGCCAAGTCATGAACTTGACCACCTCCTGGGCCACGATGCGCTCAGCGGCCTGGGCGGCCTCGGCCCGGTTGGCCCGGTTGGCCTCAACCACTTGGATCAGGTCGTCGATGTCGTAGACAAAACAGCCGTCGATCTCAGCCACCTTGAACTCCACGTCCCGGGGTACGGCGATGTCGATGAAAAACACCGGTTTGCCCCGGCGGCGCTTCAGGGCCTTTTTGGCCAACTTGTGGGTGATCACCGGCTCCGGTGAGCCGGTGGAAGTGATCACGATATCCACCTGCCCCAGCACCTGGTCCAACTCGTCCAGGCCCAGGGCCTCGCCCTGCCAGCGCCCGGCCAACTCCACCGCCCGCTCCAGGGTGCGGTTGGCCACCAGCACCCGGCTCACCCCCTGGGCCATCAGGTGTTCCACGGCCAGCTCGGCCATCTCGCCGGCCCCGATCACCAGGGCGGTGAGCCCGGCCAGGTCGTCGAAGATCTTCTTGCCCAGCTCCACCGCGGCATAGGAGATACTCACCGCCGCGCCGCCGATGTTGGTCTCGGTGCGCACCTTCTTGGCCACCTGGAAGGTCTTGTGCAGCAGGCGGTTGAGGACCGTGCGGCTGCTGCCGGCGGCGGTGGCGGCACGGTAAGCCTCTTTGATCTGCCCCAATATCTGGGGCTCGCCCACCACCATGGAATCCAGGCTGGCCGCCACTCGCATCAGATGGCGCACCGCGTCCTCGCCTTGGTGCACGTAGATGGCCCGGGACAACTCCTCTGGGTCCACCGGCTTGCCTTGGCCCAGCCAGGCCTCCACCGTGTCGGCGGTGTCGTCCTTCTCGCTGGCCACCAGCACCTCCACCCGGTTGCAGGTGGCCACCATGAAGGCCTCGCGCACCCCGGGCAATCCCATACATCGCCTGAGCAACTCACCGGTCTCCTCGGGCTCAGGCGCCAGGCACTCGCGCACCTTGAGCGGCGCGGTCTTATGGCTTATGCCCACCAGGAACAGGTTCACGGCTGCACCGTCCCCAGATCGGTCAAGTTGGTGAAGTTGTGGTAGCCGGGCAACAAGAGCCCCGCGCCGATGAAGGTGAACACCAGGGCGGCGAAGGCCAGCACCGACAGCCAGGCTCCCCGCCGGCCCCGCCAGCCCTGCACCAGACGGGCGTGCAAAAGCGCCGCGTACATCAGCCAGGTGATCAGGGCCCAGACTTCTTTGGGGTCCCAGCGCCAGTAGGAGCCCAGGGCGATTTGGGCGTACACCGCCCCGGAGATCAGGCCCAGGGTCATCAGTAAAAAGCCCGCCACCAGGGTCTGGTGGTTAAGGGTGTCCAGGCGGGTGAGGCTGGGCAGGCGCTGGAAGGAGGCGCCCAGGTTTTTAGCCCGAAGCGAGCGGTCTTGGAACAGATATAAAAGGCCGCCCACGAAGGTGAGGGCCAGCAGGCCGTAGCCCGAGAGCAGGGTGAAGACGTGCACCACCACCCAGAGATTCTGGAACACCGGGCTCTTGACCACCTCTACCTGGGGCAAAAGCCCCGCGGCCAGCAGCAACAGCGAGCAGATGGGCGCGGTGAAGGCCCCCAGGATCATCACCTCCACGCGCAGGTTGATCACCAGGGTGGCGCCCATGATGGCCCAGGAGAACACGTCAAGGGACTGGCGGAAGCTGGTGGCCGGCACCACCCCGCCCTCGTACCACACCGCGCCCAGGGCGATGGTGTGCAGGCCGAAGCCGATCCACAAGATGGTGAGCCCCATGCGGTACAGGCCCCGCCGCTGGTGCAGCAAAAAGCCCAGGTACACAAAGGTTCCCAGCACGTAGGCCGCCAAGGTGGCCCAATGCAGCGCGGTGCTCAACTGCCCCCGCTCCCTTCCCCGGCACTGAACTCGCCGGGATCGATGCCCAGATCGGCCAAGCCACAGCCCGGCCCCAGTGCTTCTAGCAAAATCGCCTCGGTCCCGGCGGCGTCGCTGGCGGCCACCCGCTCAAAAAGCTCCGAATCCACCAACTTATAGAACAGGGGCCGGTTTTGGTCCGCCGGTTTGCCCTGGGCGGTCAAATGCGCCCGGGCCCGCTTCAATATGCGCAAGTATAAGGCCCACTCCGGGCCGAACTCGCCCTGCAGGCGCTGGCGCAGGCGGCGGGCCGCCGCCGGGCTGGCCCCGCCGGTGCTGACCGCCAGGGTCAGGTCCCCGCGCCTCACCACCGCCGGCACGATGAAGGAGCACAACGGCGGCACGTCCACCACGTTGACGAACAGGCCCCGTTCTCCGGCCAGGTCCGCCACCCGGCGGTTGGTGGCTTCGTCGTCGGTGGCGCATATGACCAGGGCGGCGTCCTCCAGGTCAGAGGGCTCAAA
>JANQFN010000321.1 GCA_028277825.1 Desulfarculaceae bacterium | reverse complement strand
CGTACGGGCGGCTGTCTGATTGTTATTATAAGCGAAGATAGACGAGCGAGGACTTGCAGCCCTGCAACGAATGCCAGTCTTCCGGTCGCGGGTACGGCGGCAGGAAGGTGGCCGTGGTGGGTTCCGGCCCCGGCGGCCTCACCGTGGCCGGCGACCTGATCAGGAAGGGCCACGACGTCACCGTCTATGAGGCCTTCCACAAGCCCGGCGGCGTCTTGGTTTACGGCATCCCCGAGTTCAGGCTGCCCAAGGAGATCGTGGCTGCGGAGGTCAACTTCCTGGAGCGCTTGGGCGTGAAGGTGGAGTGCAACGTGGTGGTGGGTTCGGCCATCACCGTGGACGAGTTGATGGAACAAGAGGGTTTTGACGCCGTGTACCTGGGCGTGGGCGCGGGGCTGCCCCGCTTCGTGGGCGTGCCCGGCGAAAACCTCATCGGCGTGTACTCGGCCAACGAATACCTCACCCGGGCCAACCTGATGAAGGCCTATCTCTTCCCCGAGTACGACACCCCCCTGGTGGGCGGCGAGCACGTCTGCGTGTTCGGCGGCGGCAACGTGGCCATGGACAGCCTCCGCACCGCCATGCGCATGGGCTGCGACGACGTCAAGTGCGTCTACCGCCGCTCCAGCGAAGAGCTGCCCGCCCGCGCCGAGGAGATCCACCACGCCAAGGACGAGGGCATCCAGTTCTATCTGCTGCACACCCCCATCCGCTTCATCGGCGATGATGAGGACCGGCTCAAAGCCGTCGAACTGCAGGAGATGGAGTTGGGCGAGCCCGACGAGAGCGGCCGGCGCAGCCCGGTGCCCATCGAGGGCAGCGTCAAGACCCTGGAGTGCGACCTGGCCATCATCGCCATCGGTTCCGGCGCCAACCCCCTGATCACCAGCACCACGCCGGGGCTGGAGATCAACCAGTGGGGCTACATCGTGGCCGACGAGGACGGCAAAACCAAGAAGCCCGGGGTGTGGGCCGGCGGCGATATCGTCACCGGCGCGGCCACCGTGATAGAGGCCGCCGGCGCCGGTCGCCTGGCTGCCGACAGCATCCACCAATTCCTGTCCTGGGGCTGGTAGGTCCCCGAAAAGCCTACTAATGCAATGGCCAAACGGGGCGTGCGGAACAATTCACCGCGCGCCCCGTTTTCATCTTGCGCCCGCCGCTGCAACCGGTAGAATGCAGCCATGAAAGACGTACAGAACCAGCGCGACCACCGCAAGATCGACATCGACAAGGTGGGGGTGAAGAACATCCGCTACCCCATCACCGTCTTGGACCGGGCCAACGGCAGCCAAAAGACCGTGGCCTCCATCAACATGTACGTCAACCTGCCCCACCAGTACAAGGGCACCCACATGAGCCGCTTCATCGAGCTGCTCTCGGAACACTCGGCCAACATCAACCTGTCCAACATCCCCGACATCCTGGAGGAGATGAAGCGCCGCCTGGACGCGGAAAGCGCCCACATCGAGATCGAGTTCCCTTACTTCATCGAAAAGGCCGCGCCGGTGAGCCAGGCCTCGGGCCTGATGGAATACGCCATCGCCTTTCGGGGCAGCCTCAACGGCCAGGGCATGGACCTGGTGGTGGAGATCGGGGTGCCGGTGACCACCCTGTGCCCCTGCTCCAAGGAGATATCCAGCGACGGCGCTCACAACCAGCGGGGCATGGTGCGCCTGGCGGTCCGTTTCAAGCGCTTCATCTGGATCGAGGACCTCATCGCCATGGTGGAGGACTCGGCCTCTTCGGACGTGTTCAGCCTTTTAAAACGCGAGGACGAGAAATACGTCACCGAGCGCGCCTTTGAAAACCCCATGTTCGTCGAAGACGTGGTGCGCGAGGTGAGCAGCAAGCTTTCGGCGGACCCCAACATCGTCTGGTTCGCGGTGGACAGCGAGAACTTCGAGTCCATCCACAACCACTCGGCCTATGCCTACGTGGAGTGCGACCGCCGGGACGAAGACGCCTGATGGCCCCCGGGCCGCCCACCCTTTCCGACAAAGACCTGCATTGGGAATATTACCGGGCCTCGGGCCCGGGCGGGCAGCACCGCAACAAGGTGGCCACCGC
>JANQFN010000317.1 GCA_028277825.1 Desulfarculaceae bacterium | reverse complement strand
GCTGAAGGGCTTGATTCAAGCCACTCCCCCGCTGTCCTCAGGCAGGCCCATAAATCTTCCATGTTTGCCCGCTCTATTGGGGCAGCGCCCGCCAATGCTCGCAATGCGGCCAGATTGTGAACCTAGCCATTTAAAGACTCTGAAGTTTTTTGGGGGAAGGGGGGTGTGGGGGCACCCATGCGGGTGTTCAGGGTTTAAGGCCTCTAATTTTCAAATTGATCGTCCACCTTAAAAAACAAGGCTGAACACTTAGGTGCCGCATGGCACCCCTTTTTTGCAAAAAAGGGGCCTTCCCCCCATAAACTCCTAAAAGGGGATTCGCACCCCGGCGCTGAGCAGGTGGGTGCTCAGGGCGTCGCCGATCTCGGCGTCGTAGCGGAAATAGGCCTGGCTGCCGCCGGCGTAGACCAGGGTCAGGCCCAGGCCGGGCAGGATGGCGTCGGTGTCCTGGTCATAGCCGGTGACCGTGAAGCTGCCCGGCTGATCAACCAGGCCGGCGCTGATGTCCCGGCCGCCCAGGATGAAATCATGGGCCCAGCCCAGGCGGAACTCGGGCACCAGCTTCAGGCCGCTTTCACACTGAAAACTCTTGGCCAGGCGCAGGGCCAACTCGCTGCGCAGCAAGGTGGCGTCGAAGTCGTTCACCCTGAGGCTCATGGTGTCGATGTTGCCTTCGGTAAAGGAGTTGGTGGCCGCGTACATCAGGTTCAGACTGGCCAGGGGCTGCAAGGTCCAGCCGCCCAGCCGGAAGTTGAGACCGCCGTCGAGGCTGGCGGAAAAGGCGTAGCCGTTGGGGTCGGCGCTGGCGTAGTAGTCCATGCCCGGAAAAAAGATGCGGCGGCTGGCCTGGTTGGCGTTGTAGCCCCCGCTCAAGGCTCCGTCCAGGAAAAATCTCGGGCCGAAGTAGCTGCCGTAGACCCCCAGCTTGAGCCCGTTGACATTGCCGTCGCCGCCGCTGTCCTTCCAGTCGAACTGGCTGGTGATCACCCCGGCCCCCAGGCCGAAGACGAAGTTGGGACAAAGCAGCCAGTCGGCCCCGCCGATGAAAGAGCCGGTGAGGTATTCGAAGCCAATGTGGTCGCCAGAGGTCTTGGCGTCGCCCAGGCCGCCGGCGGCCCGGCCCCAGAGATGCATGCCGCCCACCTTCTGCTGGAACGGCGGCGGCTGACCCACGGCCTTCACCCGGGTGCCGTCCCCGCCGGCCAGGCTGGTGCGCAGGTCGCTCTTCCTCTGGCTCAGGGCGTCTGTGAACAGGATGCTCTGCCGAAACTCCAGGCGGGACAGGGTGTCATAGCGCCCCGGCCCCAGTTGGTTCAGGGCCTGGCGCCGGGGTTCAGTGGGCAGGTAGGTGAGCATCAGGTGGCCCACGTCCCACAGGGTGTAGCGGGCGGGGGTGACGCCGTCCAAATAGGCGGCCACCGCCCCCGGATTGCCCCCGCCGGCCTGGGCCGCGAAAGTGCCAGTGTACACTTCGTCGGTGGTGACGCGGTCGGCCTGGTAGTTGCCGATGGGGATGAAGTTGTTCAAGAGAAACTGCTGGCCGCCGCCGTTGCCCCAGCCGGCGATGGGCCCGGCGGTGCCCGTCCGGCTCAGGGTGCCGGCAGGCACTCGCACCACGATCACCCGGTTGGGGTGTTCAGGCAGGGCGTATTTATCCCGCACCTGATAACTGTCCAGGCCCTTGACCGAGGCGGCGGCCATCATCCAGCGGCCGGCGCCGCCATTGCGGAATTTGTTGGTGGGGTCGAATTTGTAATAGCGCACATAGTAGCTCACTCGGGTGGTGCGTATCTCATACACCGTGGTGCCGGTGCGAAAAGGCAGGGTCTGGGGGGTGGCGCTGCCCCGGTCGATCAGTTCCTGGTTTTCCTGGGCCGCCGTAAGGGTCTGGGTGACCACGCTGCCCGGCGGCAAGATGATGGGGTCCACCAAGGCCAGGCCAGTCGACGCCCTGGCCAAGCAGGCCGCCAGGGCCAAGGCCAAGGCACCGAGGCGCATGAAGTTTTTGAGGCGAAGTGTCACCATGGGCGGGTTCCGGCTGGAGTTTGGAGTCTCCTTACCATTGTTCGGCCTTGGGGGGCCGCCGATCAAGGGGGACGCTAAGAAAGGGGCCCTAGGGCAGACGGGTGGTGTGCCGCAAATCCACCTGACCGGCCTCCTTGAGGGCCTTGTAGCAGGCGCGGCAGGTGTCCAGTTCAGCGCCGTCGTCAATGGGCAAAAGCTGAATCAGGTGGTCGAAGCCCGGGGGCATCTCTTCCAGACCCCGGGCCGCGATCAAGACCGTGGCCCGGTTGGGGTTGTCCAGGGTGGTGGCGATCAGGATGGGTTCGGCGGCCTCATCTTCGCCGCCGGCCAGGGCGTGGGGCAAAAACGAGTCCTGGTCATAACTCCACAGGCCGGCATCCAGTTCCCGGGCCTGGTCCTGGTCCCGGGCCAGGATCAAGACCCGCCGGCCGGCGGCCAGGTGGGCTGCGGCCAGGCGGCCGGCGGCCGAGGCCAGGTTGGCCCGGGCCTCCCTCAGATTGACGTATTCCACGATGGTTTGAGGCACGCTGAAACTCCCTGGGCCGGCATGTTAGCACACCGGAGGCCGGCCTCCAAATTCAAGACACGGCTTTGTAACGCAACTTTGCTGCTTTACAGGCGAAATCCCGGCCCGGCCGCCTTGACAGGTCCAGGGACGCGACCTATATTATCAAAGGTGGGCTGCTACAAGTTTGCCCCCATGAATAAAGGCAATATTCCAACCGCCCCCACTTGGGGGCCCAAAGGTTATACATAGAAAACATGTCCAAGGACTATTACAAAACCCTCGGGGTGGCCAAAAGCGCCCCCGCCGAGGAGATTAAGAAGGCCTACCGCAAGCTGGCCATGAAGTATCACCCGGACCGCAACAAGGGCGACAAGGCGGCCGAGGAGAAGTTCAAGGCCATAAGCGAGGCCTACGCGGTGTTGTCCGACGATGACAAGAAGAAGGAATACGACACCTACGGCTCCGACGGCTTTAAGCAGCGCTACAGCCAGGAAGACATCTTCCAGGGTAGCGACATCTCCGACATCCTCAGGGGTATGGGCGTCGGTGGCGACGCCTTCAGCCAATTCTTCGGCGGCGGCCGCGGCGGCGGGCGCACCTACACCTTCCACGGCGGCGGTCCCCAGCCGGGCATGGGCGGCTTCGGCTTCAACCAGGCCTACGGCGGCATGGGGGGGGCCCCGCTGAAGGGCAACGACCTGATCTATGAGTTGCCCGTGACCCTGGAGGAGGTGTTCGCCGGCGGCGACAAGATGGTGGCCTACCGCACCGGCGGCGAGTCCCAGCGGGTCAGCGTCAAGGTGCCGCCGGGCATCGAGAGCGGCAAGAAGCTCAGGCTCTCGGGCAAGGGCGAGCCCGGCCCCCCCGGCGCCCCGGCCGGCGATCTCCTGATCAAGATAAGCGTGCTGGAGCATCCCCAGTTCAAGCGGCAGGGCGCCGACCTGGTGGTGACCCAGCCGGTGAGCTTTACCCAGGCCGCCCTGGGGGCCACGGTTCAGGTGCCCACCCTGGAGGGCAAGAAGCTCTCGGTGAAGGTGCCCAAGGGCACCCAGGCCGGAGCCAAACTGCGCCTCAAGGGCCAGGGCCTGCCCCGCTTCAAGGGCTCGGGCAAAGGCGATCTGTTCGTCAAGATCGGCATCGAGGTGCCCAAGCGCCTCTCCAAGGAACAAAAGGAACTGCTCAAAAAGCTGGCCGAGGAAGGCCTGTGAAACGGGCCTTACCCCGCCTGGTCATCTGCCTAAGCCTGCTGTGCTGCCTTTCCCTGGCCGGCCAGGCCATGGGCGCCCTGGATTACCCCCGGCCCCAGACCGCGGTGGCCGACTACGCCAAGATCATCCCGCCCGACTACGCCCGGCGCATCAACCTGGCGGCCACCGAGCTGTTGCAAAAAACCGGCGCGGCGGTGGTGGTGGCCACGGTGCCTTCACTGGACGGCGAGACCATCGAGCAGGCCGCGGTGCATTTGTTCCAAAAATGGGGCATCGGCAAAAAGGGCGAGGACAAGGGGCTGTTGTTTTTGATCGCACCCAAGGAGCGCCGCCTGCGCATCGAGGTGGGCTACGGCCTGGAGGGGGTGATCACCGACGCCACCGCCGGGGCCATCCGCGACCAGGCCCTGGTGCCCTATTTGAAAAAGGGCCAGATCGGGCCGGCCATGCTGGCCGGGGTCTCGGCGGCGGCGGGCATCATCGCGGGGGACGCCGGGGTGCAGCTCACCGGGGTGCCCAAGGTAAAGGTCCGGGTCAGGAGCGGCCGGGGTTTTGGCTGGGGCGGGCTTATCCTGGCGGTGCTGGTGTTTTTCTGGATGATCAGGAGCGCCCGCCGCCGGGGCAAGGGCGGCCCCGGGGCCCGGGGCGGCGGCAGCGGGATTTTGCCGGCCATGCTCCTGGGCTCCATGCTGGGTTCCTCCATGGGCGGCGGCCACCGCGGCGGCGGCTTTGACAGTTTCGGCGGCGGCTTCGGCGGCTTCGGCGGCGGCATGAGCGGCGGCGGCGGCGTGTCCGGCGGCTGGTAGAATAGGGGCTATTATGCGCAAGAAACCACCGGAGAAACCGGAAGATATCTTCGACGAGTTGAGCGAGGACCTGGTAGGCGAGTTGGGCACCGACCTTTTGGGCGCCTGCCTCTACGGCTCGGCCGCGGCCGGGCGTTATGTAAAGGGCGCCAGCGACCTGAATCTGTTGATTCTGGTGGCCGACGGCGCGCCCAAGGTGACCACCCGGCTGATTCCCTTTTACAAGAAATGGGCCCCGGCCGGACTGTCCCCGCCTTTGGTGCTCAGCCCGGACTACATCGCCACCTCCTTGGACGTGTTCCCCATCGAGTTTTTGGTCATGGCCGCCAGCCACCAGTGCATCTACGGCCAGGACCCCTTTGAGGACCTGACCATCGAACCCGCCCATCTCAGGCTGCAACTGGAGCGGGAGCTGAAGGGCAAGCTCACCGCCCTGCGCACCCGGCTGTTGGCCAGCGGCGGGGACCCCAAAGCGCTCACCGCCCTGGCCGCCGAGGCGCTGCCCGCCTTCACCGCCTTTTTCCAGGCCTGGCTGCACCTGACCCAGGGGAAGTTCCCCCAAGAGCCGGAGATGGTGCTGGCCCGGGCGCGGGAGGCCGGGCTGGAGGTGGAGTCCTACGCCGCCCTGCAGCGGGTCAAGCGGGGGGATTACAAGCCCGATGCCAAGCAGTTGGTGGGCCTGTGGGAAGAGGGCATCGCCGAACTGGAGGACATCTGCCACCAGGTGGACGCCCTGGAGATTTAGAATTTAGCGCGGCGGGCCCTTGAATCCCGCCCGGAGCGATAGCAAAGGAGAGCAAAATGGGCCGCGGAGCCAAATGGGCCATAGGCATCGGCATCGTAGCACTGTTGATATTCCTGCTTCTGGTAAGCCCCTACAACTCCCTGGTGACCCTGGACGAGAAGGT
>JANQFN010000303.1 GCA_028277825.1 Desulfarculaceae bacterium | reverse complement strand
CCTGCAGCTCGCAGACCAGGGTCATCACGTCCTGGTTGGACTCGCGGGTCACCACCAGTTGAAAGGCCTCCACTTGGGGGAACTTTTGGGCCACCTGCTGCACGTTTTCCGGGCGCACGAACATGCCGCGCACCTTGGTCACCTGGTCCACCCGGCCCAGCCAGCCTACCATCTTGGGCGCGGTGCGGCCGCAGGCGCAGGTGTCATAGGTCAGGGAGGTGAGGTCGCCGGTCCCCAGCCGGATCAGGGGATAAGTCTTGTCGAAGATGGTGGCCACCACCTCGCCGATGGCCCCCTCCTCCACCGGCTGGCCGGTCTCCGGGTCCACCACTTCCACCACGCAGTCCTGGGCCAGGTGCATGCCGCCGGTGTGATAGCACTCCAGGCTCAGGCAGTTCAACTCAGCGGTGCCGTAGCACTGGCGCACCAGTATGTCCAGGCGCTCCTCCAACTCGTTGCGCAGGCTTGAGGGCAGGGCCTCGGCAGCCACGAACGCCACCTGCAGGTTCAGGTCTTTCTTAAGGTCCAGGCCCATGGCCTCGGCCTTGTCGGCCAGGGCGGCCAGGAAGCTGGGCGTGCCCAGATAGCCCTGCACCTGGAGGTCCTTCATGATCTGCACCTGCAGCTCGGTGTTGCCCACGCCGGTGGGCACGCTGATACAGCCCAGGGAGTTCAAGGACTCGTCCAGGTTGAAGGCAAAGGGCACCATGTTGAAATTGAAAGTCACCTGGGCGATGTCGCCGGCGCGGAAGCCGCCCGCATACAGGGCCTGGGCCCAGCGGTCATCAGCATAGGTCTTGTCGGCCGGTTCATAGATCGGCCCGGGCGATATGTAGATGCGCTTGATGTTGTCCATGGACTCGGCCATCAACCCGCCAAAGGGCAGATCAGCCTGCTGGCTGGCCACCAGCTCGGTCTTTTTGTTCACCGGCAGCTTGGGCAGATCAGCCACCGAGGTGATGTCATCCGGTTCGGCGCCCACTGAATCCATCACCCGCCTGAAACCAGGGGCGTGCTCAAAGGCATGGGCCACGATTTCGGCCACCCGCCCGTCCAGGTACTCCTGCCTGGCCTGGGGATCCATGGTCTCCAGTTCGGGCCGCAGATAGCCTTTGGTGCGATCTTTGTCCGGCATTACTCCCTCTCTTTCAAAAGACCCGCTCACCGCAGGCATTAAACAGACCAGCCTTGACTGTCGGCCTGGAGCCTCAATCTGCGACTTCGGTTCTCATCTTGGTCCGGTTCAGCCAGCCGCCGGCAGACAAGGCGGCCCAAGGCTTGGGCGGCCAAATGTTTTCGCCGGAAGCCATTAACGCTAGTAGAAGATAATCGCTACCCGACCCGATATGACACCAGCGGCACGCTGGCGAGCGACAGCCGGAGGCGTAATTGAAACTACGTTGAGGCTGGAGCGATGCCGGCAACGCCATATGCCGGTGGGTGGCTGAACCGGCTAGGTCAGCCAGCGCTTGCGCCTTTTGTAATGCTTCACGTCGCGATAAGAGCGCTTGGTGCCCATGTCGGTCATACCCAAGTAGAAGCGCTTGACGTCCTCGTTGTTCTTGAGCTTCTCGGTGGTGTCGTCCAGGACGATCTTGCCGTTTTCCATGATGTAGCCGTGGTCGGCGATGTTCAAGGCCATGCGCGCGTTCTGCTCCACCAGCAAGATGGTGGTGCCGATCTCCTTGTTCAGCTTGACGATGATCTCGAAAATCTCGCTGACCAGCAGCGGACTAAGCCCCAGAGAGGGCTCGTCCAGCATCATCAGCTTGGGCTTGGCCATCATGCCCCGGCCGATGACCAACATCTGCTGCTCGCCGCCTGACAAATAGCCGGCCAGGCCGTTTTCCCGCTCCTTGAGGCGCGGGAAATAGGAATACACCGCGTCGATGCGTTCGTCCAGCTCGCTGCGGGAGCATTTCTGGGTGTGGGCCGCGGCCACCAGGTTTTCCTTGGCGGTCAGGTCCTCGAACACCCGGCGGCCCTCCATCACCTGGAAGACCCCCTTCTTGACGATGTTCTCCGCCTCCAGGCCGTTGATCTTCTCCCCGTCGAAGACGATCTCGCCGTCGGTGACCTCGCCCTCCTCGGTCTTCAAAAGGCCGCTGATGGCCTTGAGGGTGGTGGTCTTGCCGGCCCCGTTGGCGCCCAGCACGGCCACGATCTGGCCCTCTTCCACTTCCAGGGACATGCCCTTGAGCACCAGGATCACGTCGTCGTAGATGACCTCGATGTTGTTCACCTCAAGCAGCGGCATGAAAGGCTTCCTTCAAAGGTCTTGATTTAAAAGGGCGGGAGGCCCCAAAGGGCCCCCCGCCGTTCAGCGGCTTACCAGCCGATGTACTCAGGCATGCGCGGGAAGGTCACATTCTTTTCGATGTAGATCTTGCCGCCCTTGACGCCACCGATGGCGCACGAGGTGTTGGGCCTGTGGTCAGTCGGGGTGAAAGTAATGGGCGCGGTGAGACCGCCGGTGCCAAAGTCCTTGAGGGTCTCCAGTGCCGCCTTGAGGCCCGGGCCGTTGAGCTTGCCGGCGCGCTTGGCGCGGCCCATGCCCTCGACCATGACCATCATGGACACCCAGCTCTTGACGTAATGCAGGGTGTAGTTCTTGCCGCCGGCCGAGGCCACCACGTCCTTCATACCGGGCACGTTGGCCCCAAAGGGAGCCACCACCAAAAGACCGAAAGCACGGCCTTCTGCGGCCTTGCCCGCCAGGCGGGGCAAGTTCTCGTCAAAGCCCCAGGGGTTGATGACGAACTTGGTCTTCAGACCCAGCTTGGCCGCGTCCTTGAGGATCACCGCCGTGGAGGGCGTGGTGCCGCCGATCCAGGCGAAGTCCGGGTTGTACTTCTTCATGGCCAGAAGCTGGCTGGTGGCGTCGATGGCTCTTAAACCCACGATCTGGTCGGGGCCGATCTGCAGGCCCTGCTTCTTGGCGAAGTCCTTGCCCGCGGGGATGGGGTTCTTGCCATAGGGGTGGTCGGGGTAGATGAAGACCATCTTCTTGGCCCCGTTTTCCTTGGCATACACCATGGCCAGCCTGATACAGGTGGAATAAGAGGTGCCGATGAAGAAGTTGTAGGGGTTCTTCTTGGGGTTGGTCAGGTTGCCGTCGTAGCTGGCGCTCAAGTAGACGATCTTGTCCTTGTTGACCAGGGGCCGCAGGGCGTTGGTGTCGCCGGTGCCCCAGCCCTGGATCACAAAGACCCGGTCCACGCTCTTGTACTTCTTGTACAGGGTGACCGCCTGGGGAATCTTGTAGGCGTAGTCGTTGGGGATAAGCTTGAGCATGTCCCCGCCCAGCACGTTCTTTTTGTTCCAATACTTCTCACCGGCCACCGCGCCGGCGGCATAGTCCTTGCCCACCGCCGAAGTGGGTCCGGTGATATCAAAGATACCGCCGACCTTGATGTCCTTGGCCATGGCTAGCGGCGCCAGGGCCAGGCACAGAGTGAGGGCCAAAGCCGTCACCAAAATTTTCCTGCTCATACCTTCCTCTCCCTTCCCAAGTTTCTCATCGCCGCCGCCCCCCCAAACGGGAAGCAGTGGCTTGCAATCTATGACCTTGATTTGTCTGTTAAGGATGCTCCCAAGTCAATCCTTTGCTACCTCATGCAAACCAAGGTTTTAAAGGAAGCCGTGCGCGGCTGCCTGTAGTTTAGTAGGAAAACGGCCACAATTTCCAGTATGCCCTGATGGTATGCCAGCGCGCGGCCAGGCCGTCGGGCTCGAATATCAAAAAGGCAATAACGATGATACCAAAAATCATCTCCCGCAGGCTGGCGAATATGCCGAAGATATCGGGCCAGATCTCGGTGAGTGTCTCGGCCGGGATCAAAAGTACCTCGGGCAGGGTCACCATGAAGATGACTCCGTAGATGGAGCCCAACACCGAGCCCATGCCGCCCACGATGATCATGGCCAGATACTGCACGCTGAGCCAGATGGTGAAGTGCTCATCGGAGATGATGGTGATGTAGTAGGCCCAGAGACCGCCGGCGATGCCCACCATGAACGAGGAAATGCCAAAACTCATGATGCGGTACTTGAACAGGTTCACTCCGATCACCTCGGCGGAGAGATAGCGGTCGCGTACGGCCACAAAGGCCCGTCCCGGCCGGGTGCGGGTGATGTTTTTCAAATACATGGTGGCCCCGGCGGCAAAGGCCAGGCCCAGGAAGTAGAACTTGAAGTCGTCGTCGAATTCAAAGCCGCCGATGGAGGCCGCGGGTACGGCCAGGCCGCTGGAGCCGCCGGTCAGGGCCTCCCAGTTGCGCATGGCATAGTCCAGGATGAACTGTGCGGCCATGGTGGCGATGGCCAGGTACAGGCCCTTGAGCCTGAGGGAGGGGATGCCGAAGATCATGCCCACCGCCGCGGTCATCAACCCGGCAAAGGGCAGCGCCAGCCAGAAGGGCCAACCCAGGTTGGCCAGGATGCCGGCAGTGTAGGCGCCCACGCCCATGAAGGCGCCGTGGCCCAAAGAAATCTGTCCGGTGTAGCCGGTCAAGAGATTGAGGCCGTGGGCCCCCACGATGTAGATGAAAAAGAGGTTGAACAGGTTTAAGAGGTTGATTCCCAGGGCGTCGCTCAGGGGCTGGGCGAAAAAGGGAAACGTCAGCAGGAACACACCCAGGGCTATCATCCAGAAGCGCAGCCACACGGTGGGAAAGATGGATTCGTCTTTTTCGTATCGCTCGTAAAACAGGCCGCAGGGCATGAAACCCTCCCCTAGCTCAGATGCCGGACCGCAGGCAGCCCAACCCGGGGGCTAAACGCGGATTTGGTTTCAATCAACATGACACTTCGCTTCCAGGCCGCGGGGCCTAGACCCTCTCGATCTCCTTGATGCCGAACAGGCCGTAGGGCTTGATCATCAGGATCACAATCAGCACGATGAACGGCGCGATCTCCTTGACGCCGCCGCCCAAATAAATGTCCAGATAGGAGCCCATGATGTTTTCCAGGATGCCGATGGTCAGGCCGCCGATGATGGCACCGGGGATAGAATCCAGGCCGCCCAGGATGACCGCGGGAAACACCTTGAGCCCGAAGTCGGCCAGGGCGATATTGATGCCGTTGATGTTGCCCACCAGAATGCCGCCCACCGCCGAAACCAGGGCGCCGATGGACCAGGAGATGGCGAATACGCGCTTGACGCTGATGCCCATGCTCTGGGCCACCTGCTGGTCGTCGGCCACCGCCCGCATGGAGATACCCACCCGGGTGAACTTGAAAAAGGCTGCGAACACGCCCAGGAACAAAAAGGCGAAGCCAAAGGTCCACAAATAGACCTCACTGACCAGCACCGGCCCGAATTTGATGGCGTCCTGGCTGAAGATGGCCGGTGTGAACACCTGGATCTGGGTGCCCCAGAGTATGGTGACCAGGGCCTTGAGCACCGTGGCCAGGGCGATGGTGATCATGATCACGCTGATGATGGGCTCGCCGATCATGGGGCGGAGCATCACCCGCTCCAGCACCAGGCCCATGAGCACCGCGATGGCCATGGTGGCCAAAAAGGCCGGCACCACCGGCACTCCCAGGGAGGTGTAGAACCACCAGCAGATGTAACCGCCCAGGAGCACGAACTCGCCCTGGGCGAAGTTGATGATGCTGGTGGATTTATAAATCAGGGCAAAGCCCATGGCCACCAGGGCGTAGACCGAACCGATCACCAGGCCGGTTACGATTAGCTGTAAGAACTCCTGCATGCAGCTTTCCTTTGCGTCAAACCTTTCGGCTTAAAATCAGGCCTCTGCCGCCGGGGCCTTCTTCCCGCCCCTAATGCACCGGCTTCCAGAACTGCCACCATTTGCGCTCTGTGTCCAGTTCGTACTGGTCCAGCGGCTTCATCTTGCGTATCTGCAAATCGGTGATGATGGTGGCGGTCTTGCCGTCCTGGTATTTGATCTCGCTCTCCACGTGGACCTCGCCCACGTCCTGGTACAGCGCCTCGATCTCTTTTTCGTAGCGCTCGGCGATGAAGCGCCGCCGCAGCTTCCGGGTGCGGGTCAACTCGCCGTCGTCGGGGTCGAACTCCTTGTACAACAAGAGGAACTTGGACACCCTGGCCGCCTCGGGCAGCTCCCGGTTGACGCGCACCACCTCCTTTTCAATCAGGTCGTACACCTCTTCCTTGCTGGCCAGGTCGGTGTAGGTGGTGTAACCGATGCGGTGATCCTCGGCCCATTTGCCGGTGTGTTTGTAGTCAATGCAGATGATGGCGGTGACGTATTCCCGCTCATGCCCCAACACGCAGGGCTCCACGATGTAGGGGCAGAACTTGAGCTTATTCTCAATGAACATGGGCGAGAAACGGGCGCCCGAGGTGAGTTGCATCAGGTCCTTGACCCGGTCAATGCACACCAGCTGCTTGTTGTCGGTGAGATAACCGGCGTCGCCGGAGAAGAGCCAGCCCTCGATGATGGTCTCGGCGGTGGCCTCGTCGTTGTTCAAGTAGCCCGAGAACAAGGCGGGCGACTTGGAGATGATCTCGCCCACACCCTCGGGATCGGGCTCGTCGATCTTCACCTCAGTCTCGGGGATGGGCTCGCCCACGCTGGTGAAATCCACGTTGCCTTCGCGGTGGATGCAGGAGATGCCCGATATCTCGGTCTGGCCGTAGATCTGCTTCAGATTCACCCCGCAGGCGTGAAAGAAGCGGAACACGTCCGGGCCCAGGGCGGCGCCGCCGGTGGAGGCGGAGCGGATGTTGGCAAAGCCCAGCCGGTCCTTGAGCGCCCGAAACAAGAGCGAATAGCTCAGGGCGTAGAGCAGTTTCCAGCCCGCTGAGGGGTTTTTCTTCTCAAAATGCATGTCCGCCAGTTCATAACCGATGGGCATGCACAGGCGGTAGATGAAGCGCTTGAACCAGGAGGCGTCCAGATGCTTGACGATCACCGAGCGGGCCTGCTGTTCCCATACCCGGGGCGGGGAGAACACCACGTTGGGGCCGATCTCATACAGATCGGCCATGGCGGTCTCTGGCTCCTCGGGGAAGTTGATGGTGAAGCCGATGGCCAGGGCGGTGGAGACGCTCATCATCTGCTCGCCGATCCAGGGCAGGGGCAAAAAGGAGACGAACTCGTCATCCGGGAACTTGGGGTCTACTTCAGCCAGGTTCAAGGCCATCTTGAGCATATTGGCGTGGCTCAACAGCGATCCCTTGGGAAAACCGGTGGTGCCCGAGGTGTAGGCCACCAGGGCCAGGTCCTCAGGGGTCAGCCGCTCCAGGGACTTCTCGAAATAGCCGGGGTTTTGTTTTTCAAACTCCCGGCCCATCTCCTCCACGTCCGGGAAATAGACCAACAGCGGGTCGTCGTAGTGGCGCATGCCTTTGGGGTCGGTGTAGATCACCTTTTTCACCCCGGGCAGATCGTCTTTCATGTCCAGGACCTTGTCGGTCTGCTCCTGGTCCTCGGCCACGATGAACTTGGCTCCGGAGTGATCGATGACGTAAGCCACCTCGTTGAGGATGGAGTCCTGGTAGATGCCCAGAGGGCGGCCTTTGAGGCTCTGGGCGGCCAGTTCGGCATACACCCATTCCGGCCGGTTGTCGCCGATGATGGCCACTGCGTCGTCGTCTTCAAAGCCCAGGGCGGCCAGGCCCAAGGCGAAGTACTTGACGTGCTCGTAGTACTGGCGCCAGGTGACCGACTGCCAGATGCCGAACTCCTTTTCCCTGAGCGCAACCTTGCTGTCGCCGTATTTCTCGGCGTTGCGCTTGAGCAGAATCGGCATGGTGTCGTTGCCGATGTCCGCGCCGGCTTCCTCAGCTTTCAGGTAGGTCAGGGCCAATGTCGATTCTCCGCGATTATGATCTCTACAAGCCGAGCTTGGAGTGGGCCGCGTCGTCGGAGCCCAGATAGGCCTCGATGACGTGGGGGTTCTTGCTCACCTCCGCCGGGGTGCCCTGGGCGATCTTGGTGCCGAAATCCAGCACCACCACGTTGTCGGAGATGTCCATCACCACGCCCATGTCGTGCTCGATGAGCACCACGGTCACTCCCCATTCATCGTTGATGTCCAAAATGAAGCGGGCCATGTCCTCGGTCTCTTCCAGGTTCATGCCCGCCATGGGTTCGTCCAACAGCAGGATATTGGGCTCCATGGCCAGAGCCCGGGCCAACTCCACCCGCTTCTGCAGACCGTAAGGCAGGGTGCCCACCACCTGCTTGCGGATGGCCTCGATCTCCAACAGGTCGATGATGCGCTCCTCGATCTCCTTGCGCACCCGCATCTCTTCCCGCCTGGCTTTGCCAAAATAAAAACCGCCGGAGAGGAATCCGGCGCTCATGTGCACGTGGTGGCCCAACTTAATGTTGCCCAATACGGTCATGCCCCTAAACAACTCGATGTTCTGAAAGCTGCGGGCGATGCCCAACTCGGCCACTTTGTGGGTGGGCACTTTGGAGATGTCCTGACCGTTGAAGACGATGCGGCCGCGGTGGGGGTGATAAAAGCGGCAGATGCAGTTGAGGATGCAGGTCTTGCCGGCGCCGTTGGGGCCGATGATGGCCTGGATGTCGCCCTTTTGCACATTGAAGCTGACGCCGCTCAGGGCGTTCAGTCCACCGAACCGTAGGTGGATGTCATCCACCTCCAGGAGAGGCTGGCTTGCCTTGTCATCTGTGGGCGCCTGAGCAACGGCCGGGCCTTGCGCTGGCATATCTCCTCCCTGGCCAAACCCGCCCGCCTCAAGCGGCTAAGGGGTCGGCAGCGGAAACTGGGTTAGACAGAATCAGGCAGAGTGAGCAACGCTGCTTTTCGCCTTTCCTTGCGAAGGCACCCATTATGAGCGCCGAGCGGCTGAATTGAATCTAGAGAATCATATGATAGGCGGGTTCCTGGATTCAAGCCCAAAATATCCCAAAAACCCTGTTTTTACTGTGATTGTGAATCAGCCCTCATTCTCGCCCAGCAGAACTTGGTTTCAATCCGACTGAGCGCTCAGTTTTAAGCGGGATGAACGAAGTTCAAACGTGAGGGCAATTCACCGGGCAGGGAAAGGTCTTTGAAGCGCTTGAGGAAGGCCTGGTCGGTCATACCGGCGATGAAGTCGCGCACCATGGCCGCTGGCGGGGTCTCCTCCAGATAGGCTTTATCCATCAGATCGAGAAATTCCCGGTAGATGGCGCTTTGGGTGTTTCCCTTCTTCACATCCATGAGATAGGCCTCGAACAACTGATCGAATATACGGGCTATTTTAGGGTGCTCAGTCTTGATGAGCGGGTTGAGGTAGATGCGCTCCAAATTAAAGGCTTTTAGCTCACCCAGGGCGCGGCCCACCTGGGGGCTGAAGCTCAAATAGTCCTGGTCCAGGGAATAGGCCACCAGGTCCTCCACCAGGCGGTAAACCATGGTGCCGTTGGAATCGCCCAGCACCTGCTTGATTTCTAGAGGCAACTCCTCCCTTTGCACCAGACCCAGGAGAATGGCGTCTTCCCAGTCGCGGCCCACATAGGCGATGGTGTCGGCCATGCGCACCAAACAGCCTTCCAGGGTCATGGGCGTGAGGTTCAGGCTGGGGTCTTTTTGTTTGGCTTCGCCCTCGCGGTCCAGGTCGTCAAAACTCTTGTGGCGCCAAGGCGTCAGACCCATGCTGTGCACCTCGCCATCGTGGGCCAGCACCCCGTCCAACACCTGCAGGGTCAGGTTCAATCCCCTGCCCCCCTTTTCCAGGCGCTCCAAAAAATGCACTGACTGCACGTTGTGCAGAAACGGTCCCATGCCGTGTTGCGAGCATTTTTCAGAGAGGTAGGTCTCGCCGTCATGGCCAAAGGGAGGGTGGCCCAGGTCGTGGGCCAGGGCTATGGCCTCGATCAGGTCCTGGTTTAGGCTGAGCAAGCGCCCCAGGGTGCGGCCGATCTTGGAGACCAACTGCACGTGCAGCACCCGGTGGGAGATCTGGTCGTTATCCACCAGGGAAAAGACCTGGGTCTTGTCTATGTAGCGGGTGTAGGCCAGAGAATGCAGCACCCGGTCGGCATCCACCGCAAAGGGCAGGCGGTGGCCCTGATCGGTGAGGGGATCGGGGCGCCGGCGCAGGCCCTGGTTGCTGAGGCAGGCCAAGGGGGACAGCTCCAGGCGCTCCCTTTCTTCCAGCCCGTGGCGCAGTTTTGCCAACACCTCTTCAGACACGCGGCGGCCCCTTTTAGCGGCTTTGACGGTGGAAACTACAGCGACCATTGAACCGTGGCCAGCCAGGTCTGTCAAGGCGCTAACTTACTGAAGCGCCTCCCTTGCCAGTTTCCGGGCTGGCCATTAGACTTGGCCCATGATTATCGCCGCTGACAACCTGACCGGCTCCCGCCCCACGGTGCGCCGGGCCCTGGAACAGCAAAACGAGGGCTTCATCAGCCGCCTTTGCACCGATCTGGCCCAAGCCGGGGCCCACTGGCTGGACCTCAATCCGGGCTACCTGTCGCCGGCCGCGCGAAAGGACACCTGGCGCTTTTTAGTGCAGAGCGCCGAGGCGGCCTGCGACCTGACCCTGATGTTGGACGCGGCACGCCCTCAGGACCTGGCACTGGCCCTGAGTTTTTGCACCCGGCCGCCAATATTGAACATGGCCTGCGCCGCTGAAGACCGCCTGGGCCCGGTGCTGGACCTGGCCGCCCACCACGATCTGCCGGTGATCGCCGCCACCATGACCCACAGCCCGCCAGTTGAACTTGACCAGCGCCTGGCCCTGGCCGCCCTGCTGATGGAGGAGGCCGCCAAGCGCGGCATCGCAGGCGAGCAACTCATCATCGACCCGGTGGTGATGCCCCTGGCCCTGGCTGGTGGCGAGGCCCACGCCGCCTCGGTGCTGGGGCTGCTGAGGGCCCTGCCCCAGTTGTTCGACCCGCCCCCCCGCCGCCTGATCGGAATGAGCAACCTGACCACGGCCAGCGCCGGCGAGAGGGTCCTGTTCGCGGGGCCGCCCTTTCTGGCCGCGGCTTGGGGCGCGG
>JANQFN010000284.1 GCA_028277825.1 Desulfarculaceae bacterium | reverse complement strand
TCTTCCCGCCGCTCCCTACCCCGCCCGCTGGCGAGCGATCTCGAACAACAACACTCCGGCGGCCACCGAGGCGTTGAGGCTCTCCACGCCAGGGGTCAGAGGCAGGCTGGCCTGCATATCAGCCGCCTTCAAAAGCCGCTGCCCCACACCCTTGTGCTCGCCGCCTACGATCAGGACCAGGGGCAGGTTCAAATCCAGCTCCCAGGGTGGGGGTGCCTCCCGGGTTGCCGCGGCCAGGGCCCAGAGCCCGGCCTCTTTCAAATCATCCAGGGCGCGGCTCAGGTTGGTCACCCGGGCCACGGGCAGCAGAGACAGGGCGCCGGCCGCGGCCTTGGCCACCGCCGGGGTAAGTGGGCAGGCCCGGTCCTTGGGCATGACCAGGCCCTGGGCGCCGGCGGCCGCGGCCGAGCGGATGATGGCGCCCAGGTTATGCGGGTCCTGGATATGGTCGGCCATGACCACCAACCCGGCTGGGCCCGCGTTCTGGGCGGCGGCGATCACCTGATCCAGTTTCGCGTATTGGGCTGCGGACAGGCTCAGAGCCACCCCCTGGTGCGTGGCCCCCTGGCTCAGGGCGTCCAGGCGGGCGGGCTCCACCCGGCGCACCTTGACGCCCGCGGTGCGGGCCGCCTCCAGGATGCCCTTAATCGCGGCTGACTTACCATTGCCGGACCAGAGCAGCTCTTGGGCCTGTTGTGGTCGTTCAGCCAGGGCCTGAACCACGGCGTGACGCCCCACGATGAAGCTGGCGGGATCAGCAGCCAAGCTCACTCCTTGATCATGCTGTCGATGAATTCCCGGTGGCGCTCGGTGCGGTGCTGGTCGGCGGCGCGGTCGGCGGTGATGATGGCCTTCACCTGGGCCACCGCGTTTTCCAAGTCATCGTTGACCACCACGTGGGTGTAGTCGTGCGCCGCCGCCAGTTCGTAGTTAAAGCGGGCCAGACGATTGGTCACCTGGGCTTCGTCTTCGGTGCCCCGGCCGCGCAAGCGTTTTTCCAACTCGGCCCGGTTGGGGGGAAGCAGAAAGATGAAAACCCCGTCCGGGAAGCGTTGGCGCAGCTGGGCGGCTCCGTCCACGTCGGTGTCGAGAAACAAATCGCGGCCCTGGTCCAATTCGGCGCGGAGCACCTTTTCGGAGGTGCCGTAGAGGTTGCCGAAGATCTCGGCGTACTCAGCCACCTCGCCCTGCTCCACCTTTTTGAGAAACTCTTCCCGGCTCAAAAAATAATAATCCTTGCCGCCCTTCTCGCCGGGGCGGGGCGGCCGGGTGGTGAGGCTGACCGAGTAGGCCAAATCCGGCATATCCCGGCGCACCCGGGCGGCGATGGTGCTCTTGCCCACGCCGGGCGGGCCGGAGAGCAAATAGATCTGGCCGCTGGGGCTCACGCCTCTTCCCCTCCGCCCAGGTCCAGTGGCTGCTCGTCAAAGCTGGTGGCCTCAAAGCGCTGGGCCATGGTATCGGCCTGAATGGAGCTTAGGAGCACGTGGCCCGAATCGGTGATGATGATGGAGCGGGTGCGGCGGCCCTGGGTGGCGTCCAGCAGGCGGCGGGCCGAGCGCGCCTCTTCGCGCAGGCGCTTCATGGGCGCGCTGTTGGGATTCAAAATCGCCACCACCCGATGGGCGGCCACCGAGTTGCCGTATCCCAGGCTCATAAGCTTGCCAGCCACCGCGCTCCTCCCCTACTCAATGTTCTGCACCTGCTCCCGGATACGCTCCAGCTCGGTCTTGAGATCCACAATGGTCTGGCTGGCCTCTGCATCCGGGGTCTTGGAGCCCATGGTGTTGGCCTCCCGGTTCAACTCCTGCAACAAAAAGTCCAGTTTGCGGCCCACTGGTTCTTTTGCCTCCAGGAACTGCCGAAACTGCTCCAAATGGCTGGCCGCGCGCACCGCCTCTTCGGTGATATCGGCCTTGTCGGCGATGATGGCCACCTCCTGGGCCAGGCGCTGGGGGTCGGGCTCGCCGTTGGCCAACAGCTTGGCCATGCGCTCGTCCAGGCGCTGGCGGTAGTTGTTCACCACCTCCTCGGAGCGGGAGGCGGCGCGCTCGAACAACTCCTCTACTACTTGCAGCCGTTCGCTTAAGTCCGAGGCCAGGGCCTGGCCCTCAGCGGCGCGCATGGCCTCGGTCTCGGCCAGGGCCTGGGACAGGGCCGGCTCCAGTTGGGCCCAGACCGCGTCCGGGTCCGGGCCGTCTTCCTGCTGCTGGATCAGGTCCCGATTGTGCAAAAAGGGCATTAGCCCGGGCTCCTGCTCGATACCCAGCTCGGCTTTCAGCTCCTCCAGCACCCGGCGGTATTCGGCCACCAGGGGCTTGTTCAAGACCAGGCGCGGCGCGGCCTCCACGATGCCGCTGGCGTTGACCGTCAGGTTCACCCGTCCCCGGGTGAGTCCGGCGGAAAGCAGCTTTTTGATCCGGTCCTCCAGGGCGCTGAGTCCGTGGGGCAGACGCATGTGATAATCCAGGAACCTGGAGTTCACGGTCCTGAGCTCCACCACCCAGGCGCCCTCCCCGGCTGGGGCCTGGCCGCGTCCGTAACCGGTCATGGACTTGATCACGCTCGTTCTCCTTCGTGGTCCTGATTCTTGAGTTGCCAGAGGTACCTCTGTCTCACCGCGCCCAACAGGTTGGCTATTTCCGGCCCCTTATAATCCGGATAGGTCCAGGGCAAGGACCCAAAGCGGCCATGGCTGAAAAACAGGGTTATCTCACCGTACACCCCAGGCGCCAAGGGCAAGCGGTGGCCCTTGAACTTGCCGGTGGCCAGGATCAGGCTGTCGGCCGACACCAGACCGGGGTCCAGGTTCACCCGGCGCTTACCTGCCCGGGCCAGGGCATGCTCCACCTCCTGGCAGAATAGCTTAACCGGGGCCAATTCCTCCGGCGGCACCAGGCGCTCGAAAACCGCCAAGCGGCGGGTCAGGTTCGGCCCCATCTCCGCCTGGTAGTAGCTGGTCCAGTCAAAGGCCATGGGCCGTGACCACAACAACAGGGGCCCCAAACGCTCCACCAAGGCCAGGGCCGCCTGCCGTCGCGGTTCCTCTTCGCCGCTGAGCAGACTGATCACCAGTCTGGCTTGAGGCGGCGGAGGGCTCACCGGCCGGTCCTAGGGCCGGCCCACGCTGTGGTAGTCAAAGCCCAGCTTGCGCACCTTTTGGGGCTTGTACACGTTGCGCAGATCCACCACCACCCGGTCCGCCATCAAATCCTTGAGCCGCGCCCAGTCCAGGTTGCGGAACTGGTTCCACTCGGTCATCAACACCAGGGCGTCGGCCCCCTCGGCGGCGTGATTGGCGTTGTCGCAGAGCACCAGGCCGGGGATCATCTGCTCGGCCTCTTCCATGCCCGCCGGGTCGTAGGCCCTGACCTTGGCACCCTTGTTCATCAGGGCGGGCAGGATCACCAGGCTGGGGGCCTCGCGCATGTCATCGGTGTTGGGTTTGAAGGTGAGCCCCAAACAGGCGATGGTCTTGCCCTCCAACTCGCCGCCCAGGGCCTTTACTATCTTGTCCACCATCACCTGCCGCTGGTTGTCGTTCACCTGCATCACCGCCTCCACGATACGGAAGGCATATCCCTGATCGCGGGCGATGTGGGCGATGGCCTCGGTGTCTTTGGGGAAGCAGGAGCCGCCGAAACCGGCCCCGGCGTGCAGGAATTTGGGGCCGATGCGCTTGTCCAGGCCCATGCCCTTGGCCACCACGTTGACATCGGCGCCCACCTTTTCGCAGATGTTGGCCATTTCGTTGATGAAGCTGATTTTGGTGGCCAAAAAGGCGTTGGAGGCGTACTTGATCATCTCCGCGGTTTCCACGTTGGTGATCACAAAGGGCGTTTCGATGAGGTACAGCGGCGCGTACAGTTCACTCATGATGTCCCGCGCCCGCTCGCTCTCGGCCCCCACCACCACCCGGTTGGGCCGCATGAAGTCCTCGATGGCCGAGCCCTCGCGCAAAAACTCGGGGTTGGAGACCACGTCGAAATCCAGGGGCTGGCTCTGGTTCTCCTTGATGATCCGCGCCACCTCCTGGCCGGTGCCCACCGGCACCGTGGACTTGGTCACCACCACCTAGTAGTCGCTCATCCTCTGGCCGATGGAGCGGGCCACCTCCCAGACGTAGCTCAAGTCGGCGGCGCCGCCGTCGCCCTGGGGGGTGCCCACCGCGATGAAGATCACCAAGGCGTCGGTCACCCCCTGATCCAGGTCAGTGGTGAAGCTCAGGCGCCCCTCGCGCATGTTCTTAGCCACCAACTCTTCCAGGCCGGGTTCGAAGATGGGCACCTTGCCCTTGTTGAGCATGTCGATTTTGGATGCGTCGTTATCCACGCAGGTCACGTGCAGGCCGAACTCGGCAAAACAGGTGCCGGTGACCAGGCCCACATAACCCACGCCAACCATGCAGATGTTCATGAAGGTCCCTTAAGGTTATTTGGTCGTTTAAGTTACCGCGTAAACCATTGGCTTAGTCTAGTCTACTTGCCTCCCAGCCGCCAGTGCCTTGCCGCCCAGGGCCAGGCCGGTGAGCAGCCAGAACAGCATGCCGGTGTCATCCACGAAAAAGTCGTCAAACATATTGCGCACGCAAAAACCAGCCACCATCACCGCCGCGGCGGCCGCGAATACGGCCGGCCAGTCCCCTTGCGCCGGCGGCGCCCGGGGCCACAGCGACACCACCAGCACCAGCATGACCAATACGATGGCCACCAGACCTTGCACGCCCAATTGCAGGGTCAGGTCCACGAACATGTTGTGCGCGTGCCACAACAGGGGCTGATGGGTGCGCCTAAACTCAGGATAGGCCTTGGAAAACGAGTGCCGGCCCAGGCCGATGCCCCGGAAGGGGTCGTTAAGTATCTGTTGCTTGGAGTGCTGCCAGGCCGAGAGCAGGTCGCCGGCGGTGCCTCCGGTCTTGAGGGGGTCCTTGAAAAGCAGGGACCACTTTTCGCCGTGGCGGGCGCCGGGTGCAAAAAACAACAGCGTCAGAACGACTAGGCTGGCACAGGCCAGCAGCAGGGCCGCGCGCAGGCGGCGGCGGGAGATGGCCACCACGGTCAAGGCCACCTGCAGGGTCAGAGACAACCAGGTGGCCCGGCTGAAGGTGATAAAGGCCAAGAGGGCGGTGGCCGCGATCATCAGGCCCCAGAGCGGCTTTACCCAGGATTGTTGCAGCAGGCGGGGCGCGAACAGCAAGAAAGGCCAGACCAGCACCAGATAGGTGCCCAGGGTGCCGTAACCGCTGTGCAGGGAGCCGGCGCGCACCGCGTGGTTCAAGAGGGTGCCGCCCTCCTCGAAGAACATGTACAGGCCGCAGACCACCATGGCCACCAGGCCCAGCATAATGCAGCGCCAGGCCTGGGCCAGGTGCTGATCGTCCTCCACGAAGTGCACCGCGGTGTAGAAGATGATCAGGCCTTTGAGCACCTCGGCCCTGAGTTCCTTGAAGCTGTAGGCTGCGTCTACCGCGGTTAAGAGGCTGAAGGCGCAGACCGCGGTGTAGAAGACCAGGGGCCAGAAAAGGGCGGTGGCCCGGAACTGGAAGCTGCCCCGGGCCCAAAAGCTAAGGCCCAGAAACAGGGCCGCGCCGATCATGGTGATCTCTCTGAGGGCGGTGATGGCCTCCAGGGGCAGCACCACCAGCATGGTCAAGAGAAATATGCGGCTTATACGGAAAAAGACCTCAGCCAGGGCGGGATGCCCAGAAGGCCTTATGGCGCTGACCGCTGCCTTGAGCATTAGTCCAGATACTTCCCCTGCTCAGCCAAGTCCACCAGCCGCCCCAGACCCTCCCTGAAATCCACCTTGATTTCCAGGCCCAGAATTTCTTTGGCCTTGCTCAGGTCGGCCAGGCTGTAGCGCACGTCCCCGGCTCGCGTGGGTCCGAACTCCGGCTGCAGGTCACTGTGGGTGAGATCCTGCAATATGGCCAGCAACTCCAGCAGGTCATGGGAGCGGCCGGCGGCCACGTTGATCACCTCGCCGGGCGCATTCGGCGCAATGCAGGCCGCCAGGTTGGCGTCCACCACGTTGCTCACGTAGGTGAAGTCCCGGCTCTGCCTGCCGTCGCCGTAGATCACGGGCCTGCGGCCCTCAAGCAAGCTGAACAAAAAGGCCGGTATCACCGCCGCATAGGCTGAGTTGGGGTCCTGGCGGGGGCCGAACACGTTGAAGTAGCGCAGACACACTGTCTCCAGGCCGTAGACCCGCCAAAACACCTTGGCGTAGTACTCCATCATCACCTTACTGGCGGCATAGGGGCTCAGGGGGCGGGGGGGTGTGCTCTCGACCTTGGGGGCATCGGGCGGCTCCACATCGCCGTAGGTGGAAGAACTGCTGGCCATCACCACCCTTTTCACCCCGCACTCCTTGGCCATCCAGAGCAGGTTCAGGGTGCCGGTGGCGTTCACCTCGTGGGTGGCCAGGGGGTTCTCTATGGAACGCTGCACGCTGGGCCGCGCCGCTTGGTGCAGCACGTAGTCCACGCCCTCCAGGGCCCGGCGGCAGGTGTCAGCATCGGTGATGGAGCCTTCCAGAAAAG
>JANQFN010000253.1 GCA_028277825.1 Desulfarculaceae bacterium | reverse complement strand
CCGCCGTCGAACACCACGGTTATTTTGTGGGAGCGTTTTTTGCGGTAGAGCCTCAGGGCCTCGATCAGGGCCTCCCGCCCCTGGCCCTTGTCCGAGGCGAACGCCAACTCCGGGCAGTTGTGGATCAGGTTGTAGCCGTCGATGACCAGGTGCACGGCTTAGCTCAGCCTCGGTGGCCCAGGATTTCCAGCAGGCGCTCCAGTTCGCGGTCATTGGAAAAGCGCACCACGATGCTGCCCTTTTTACCTTTGCGCTTTATCTCCACCGGCGCGCCCAGGCGGTACCTGAGTTTTTCGGCCAGGCTGGCCAGGTGGACATCCTCGCTGGTCAAGGATTTGGCCTTTTTGGGCCGTGAGAGCATTTTTTTGACCAGGGCCTCGGTGGCCCGCACCGACAACCCGTTTTTGACCACCTGGTCGCAGGCGGCGCGCATCTGAGGTTCGTTGGGAAGGGCCAACAGGGCCCGGGCGTGGCCAGCGCTCAACAGGCCCGAGGCCAGGTCTTGCTGAATGGACTCAGGCAGTTTCAACAGGCGCAGGGCGTTGGCCACTGTGGAGCGGTCCTTGCCCACCCCGGCGGCGATCTCCTCCTGGTTGAGCTTGAAGTCCGCGGTCAGGCGGTAAAAAGCCTGGGCCTCCTCCAGGGGGTTCAAATCCTCACGCTGCAGGTTTTCCAGCATGGCCAATAAAAGGGCCTGTTGGTCTGTGGCTTCGCGCACCACCACCGGTATTTCGGCCAGGCCGCAGAGCTGGCAGGCCCTAAGGCGGCGCTCACCGGCGATCACCTGGTAGCCGCCCTCCACCGGCCGCACCACCAAAGGTTGCAAAAGGCCGTGTTCGGCGATGGAGTCGGCCAGGGATTTTAGCGCCTCGGGTTCGAAGATGCGGCGGGGCTGAAAAGGGTTGGTTTCCAGGCGCTCCACGGGCAGGGACACCACCTTTTCACCGGGGCCGGGCTCGCTGGCCAGGCTGGCGGAGTCGAACTCGTCGTCGCCCAACAGGGCGGCCAGGCCGCGCCCCAGGGCCGGGGCCTTGCCCCTGAGTCCTTTCTTTTTGTCCTTGCCGCCCTCTTGACTCATGCCGCCCTACCCTGGGCCGGCGCTCCGCTGTTACCCCGGGGCCCGGCCATTACTTCCTGGGCCAGTTCCAGATAACTCTGGGCGCCGGCGCAGCGCGCGTCATAGAGCAGCGCCGGCAGGCCGTGGCTGGGCGCCTCGGAAAGCCGCACGTTGCGCGGCACCACCGAATCATACACCAGGCTCTTGAAATGGCTGCGCACGTCCTCGGCCACCTGATGGGACAGGTTGTTGCGCCTATCGAACATGGTCAACAGGATGCCCTCTAAGCGCATGGCCGGGTTGAGGGTGCGCCGCACCCGGGCCACGGTGTGCAGAAGCTGGGTGAGCCCCTCCAGGGCGTAGTATTCGGTCTGCAGGGGAATCAGCACCCCGTTGCAGGCGGTTAGCGCGTTGAGGGTCAAAAGGCCCAGGGACGGCGGGCAGTCCAGCAGGATGTAGCGGTAGCGCTCGGCCAGGGTCTTGAGGGCCTGGGACAAAAGATGCTCGCGGCCCTCGCTGCCGGCCAGCTCCACCTCGGCCCCGAACAGGTTCACGTCCGAGCCCAGTACGTGCAGTTGGCTCAGATCGCTGGGCCGGATGGCCTGGGCGGCCTCGGCCTGGCTGATCATCACGTTATACAGAGTTGGTTGACCCGGAGCGATGTCCACGCCCAGACCGCTGGTGGCGTTGCCTTGGGGGTCGCAGTCCACCAGCAAGGTGAGCTGGTTGGCCACCGCCAGGCTGGCGGCCAAGTTGACGGCGGTGGTGGTCTTACCCACCCCGCCTTTCTGATTGGCGATGGTTATTATTCGGCCCATGGCCCTTCAAACTTAGCCGGAGCCCACCGGCCTTGGCAAGCCCAAAGGCCAGGCGATGAAGTCTTACCGGCGTTTTTTCTTTTTCTTCTTGCCCTTCTTCTTCTTGCGCTTCTTGGCGCTGGCCGCCTTGGCCGGCCGGGCCTTTTGGGCGGCCTCGACTGCTGGCGAAGGCTGCGGCGCCGGCTCCGGCTGGGGCGCGGCCCGCTTGGCCGCCACCTTGGCGCCAGGTTTTTTCTTCAGCGCCACGGTGGGCTTGCCCTCGGGCAGCAGGAGCAGCACCGGGCTGGCCACGAAGATGGAGGAATAGGTGCCCACCACCACGCCGATCAACAGGGCCAGGGCGAAGTCCTGGATCACCCCGCCGCCCAGAATGTAGAGGCACAATAACACCGCCAGGGTGGTGCCCGAGGTGAGGATGGTGCGGCTCAGGGTCTGGTTGACCGAGGAGTTGATGGTTATATCCAGCGGCGCCTTGCCCGCCTTTTTGAGATTCTCGCGGATGCGGTCGTAGACGATGATGGTGTCGTTGAGCGAATAACCGATGATGGTCAACAGCGCGGCCACCGTGGCCAGGGTGAACTCCTTGTCCAGGATGCTGAACACGCCCACGGTGACCGTCACGTCGTGGATCAGGGCCACGATAGCCCCCAGGGCGTAGCGCAGCTTGAGTAGCCAGCACAGCCCCACCGTCACCACCAGGGCCACCACGATCAGCCAGACGATGCCGGCGCCGGCGAACAGGGTGAAGACCATGAAGGTGACGATGCCCAACACGCCGGCCATGATCACCGAGAGCATCCACTTGGCCTCAAAGCGGCCGGAGATATAGACCGAGATGAACAAAATGGCGAAGAAGATGGCCAAAAGGGCCTTTTCCCGCAAGTCCTTGCCCACTTTGGGCCCCACCATCTCCACCCGGCGCACCTCGTAGTTGCCCGCGCCGTATGTGGCCTTGAGGGTGTTGCGCACCCTGTCGGCCAGGCCTTGCAGCTTGAGGTCCTTTTGTTCATCGCGGATCAGGAATTCGTTGTCCTTCTCCTCGCCGAAGCTTTGCACCAACGAATTGGCCATGCCCACAGGCTTGAGTGCCTCCTTGATGGCGGCCGGGTCGGTGGGCGCCTTGAAACGCACCTGCATCAGGATGCCGCCGGCAAAGTCGATGCCGTAGTTGGGTCCGCCGTGCCATATCAAGGAGACGATGGCCATGAGAATCAGCAGGCCCGAAACGACAAAGGCCTTGCCGCGCTGACCTACGAAATTGATGTTTATGCCAGGTTTGATCAGTTCCATTACAACTCCGCGCAGGCGCCGGCGCCTATATCAACAGCTTTTTAGGCCTGAACTGGTGCACATAAAGATCGAACAGCAGCCTGGTGAAGGTGATCGCGGTGAACAGGGAGCTGGCGATACCAATGGACAGGGTCACCGCGAACCCCCTGATGGCGCCGGTGCCGAACTGGAACAAGACCAGGGCCGCGATCAGGGTGGTGATGTTGGCGTCTAAAATGGTCACCGTGGCCTTGCCGTAGCCGGCCTCCACCGCCGCGTACGGCGTTTTGCCCATCCTGAGTTCCTCGCGTATTCGCTCGAAGATGAGCACGTTGGCATCCACCGCCATGCCGATGGTCAGGATGATTCCCGCAATGCCCGGCAGGGTCAGGGTGGCCTGGAAGGCCGAGAGCGCGGCGATGATGATCACCATGTTGAGCATCAAGGCCAGGTTGGCCACTATGCCGGCCAGGCGGTAGTAGATCAGGATGAATATCACCACCAGCACAAAACCCACCACCATGGAGATGAAGCCCTGTTCGATGGAGTCTTGCCCCAGGCTGGGGCCCACGGTGCGCTCTTCTAAGATTTTCACCGGCGCTGGCAAGGCGCCCGAGCGCAGCACCACGGCCAGGTCCCGGGCTTCTTCCATGGTGAAATCGCCGGAGATGCGCGCCTCGCCGCCGGTGATGGGTTCCTGGATCACCGGGGCCGACTGCACCTTGCCGTCTAATATGATGGCCAGGCGTTTTTTCACGTTTCGGGTGGTGATGTCAGCAAACTGCCTAGCACCCCGGCTGTCAAAGGCCACCGAGACGTAAGGCTCGTTGTACTGGGAGTCCATTTGCACCCGGGCGTCGGTGATGGTCTCGCCGGTCATGGCCACCCGCCGGCGCACCACGATGGGATCTTTGCTCACCCGGCCCGAGGCCCGGTCGCGCTCGTACATGTACATTAGCTGGTCGCCCGGCGGCAGGGTGGCCTTGGTCACCGTGCTGGGGTTGACCTTGTCGTCCACCAGCTTGAACTCCAACTGGGCGGTCTTGCCGATCAGGGCCACGGCCCGCTGGGGGTCTTTGATGCCGGGCAGTTGCACCAGGATGCGCCCGCCGGCCTGGGGCAGGATTTCTGGTTCTGAGACCCCGAACTGGTCGATGCGGTTCCTGATGGTCTCCAGGGCCTGCACCGCGGCCTGTTCCTCGATCTTTTTGGCCGCGGCCGCGTCCAGTTGCAGGGTGGCCTTGATCTTGCCGTCGGCCAGGGTGCGGCTGGGCAGGAGCTTGTAATCCGGGTAGTTCTGGGTGACCATGTCCTCGAACTTGGCCCAGTCGCTTTCATGGGGCAAAACGGTGGTGATGGTGCTGTCGGGGTGGGCCTGGGGGCGTATGAAACGGATCTTTTCATCGCGCATCTTGCGGATCAGCTCCTGGCTGGTCCGCTCCACGGCCGAGGCCACCGCCTTGTCCACCTCAACTTCCAGAATCAGGTGCATGCCGCCCTGCAGGTCCAAACCGAGATGAATCTTGTCGGCGGGCAGGATGCTGGTCCACCAGGAGGGCAGCTTTCCGCCCAGGGTGGGCACCAAATACAGCAGGGACAGGATAATCACCGCCGCCACGGCAGAGGCCTTGAGGGCGAAGTTCTTAGGCAATCTCAGCTCCTTGTGCAGCATTATCCCCCGGCCGGCGGCTTCGCCTTTTAAGCGAGCCCCTGAGGCCGGGGGGTTGAGGGCTTGTCAAATGAGCGTCTGCTATTTCTTGGGGGGCGGCGCCGTCTGGGGCTGCCCGGCCAGACCGGCCACGTTGGCCCGGTTGACCTTGACCCGCACCTGGGGAGCGATCTCCACCACCAGGGTCTGCTCGTCCACGCCGGTCACCCGGCCGTAGATGCCGCCGCCGGTGACCACCTGGTCGCCCTTTTTAATCGCCGCCAGCATGGCCTTGTGGGCCTTGGCCTTTTTCTGCTGGGGACGGATCAGCAGGAAATAGAAGATAACGAACATCAGGACCAGCATGGGGATGGGACCCGAAAGCATGCCGCCCAGGCCTCCGGCCTCGCCACCCTTGTCGCCGCCGCCCGCGCCCATGGCCCAGGCTACTCCAGTGTGAAACAAATCCAACATCTTTTCCTCCTAGTTAGGCAGGGTCCGCCCCGAGCCCTCCTCCCGGCGGGAGAAGAAATCGCGGGCAAAGACCTCGTATTCGTCCCTTACAATGGCCCGGCGCAGCCCGGCCATCAAATCCAGCACATAGTGCAGGTTATGTATGGTGCCCAAGCGGTAGCTCAACAGCTCTTTGGCCATGAACAAGTGCCGCAAATAGGCCCGGCTGTAGTTGCGGCAAGTATAACAGCCGCAACGCTTATCCACCGGCTCGGGGTCGTCCTTAAAACGCGCGTTGCGCAAGTTAAGGCGCCCCAGGGGGGTCAACAGGGTGCCGTTTCGGGCCATGCGCGTGGGCAGCACGCAGTCGAACATGTCAACGCCCAGGCCCACACAGCGCACCAAATCGGCCGGCTCACCCACGCCCATGAGGTACACCGGTTTGTCCGCCGGCAGAAGTGGCACTGTCGCCTCTATGACCTCCAGCATCACTTCTTTGGGTTCGCCCACGCTCAGGCCCCCCAAGGCGAAACCGTCCAGGCCCAAAGAGCATATCATCGCCGCGCTCTTGGCCCGCAGGTCATGATACACCCCACCCTGCACAATTCCCAGCAGGGCGCCTCCTTTTTTGCTCCGGGCCGCCAGCGCCCGGGCCGCCCAGCGGGCGTCGCGCGTCAGGGCTTGGTCTAGGTAGTCCCGCCCGGCGCCAGCCGGGGGGCATTCGTCCAGGACCATCATC
>JANQFN010000249.1 GCA_028277825.1 Desulfarculaceae bacterium | reverse complement strand
GGCATGGGCTTTTTTTCGATCACGGTCACCTCCCAGTGGTCCGGGAGGTTTAGAGTTAGCCCATCGCGGCCGTAGTTCATTCTCACCTGCATGGGGGATATCCTTTCATGCCGGGGCGCGGGTATGAGAGCCCGCCCTGCCCTGTCGGTGAAGCAACAAGTTGAGTTTAGTTTATTAGCAAATCGGCGGGATAGATGGGAAGGGGGGAGATTTGGAGGACTCGGGAAAAGGCGAGGAAGTGGTTAATGAAGTCCGTTAGGCACCAAGGAAAGTGTATGACCCTGGTCAATGCTCCCTTCCTCTTCAGATCATAACGGAAAACGCTTGCACAGACGTTGACTTCTTACTTTATTGCTTCACGCAGCATGTAAAGTTCGATCAGCATCCCCCGCGGCCGTATCTTGATGACGCCCAGCGAGACGTTCTTCACGTATACAAGTCGGTGCATACCAGCCCAGCACCGCCAGCGCGGCCATTATCATTAACAACTTCTTCATGATTTCCCCCCGGAAAGATATTTTGATTTGCTGTCTATCCCGGCGTCCTCAGTCGCCCCGTCTTACCACACCGCCTCATACCCTTCGGGCGGGTGGTTCCAGCGGCGGCCGTACACGTGAATGCGCTTGGTCTCCTGGTCCTGATCGTAGACCTTGCCCCCCTCGTTGACCCAGGCCAACAGCCCGCCTTTGAGGTTATAAATGTCCAAGCCCTTTTTGCGCATCTTCTGGGCGAACTTGCCAGAGCGGTAGCTGATGGTGCAGTAGGCCACGATTTTTTTGTCGCGGTAATGGTCCAGGTTGGCCAGAAGCTGCTTTTCGGTCAGGGAATTGGGCAGCATGGACACCGCCTGCTCCTCGGGCTCGCGAATATCCACAAAAATCAGCTTGTCCTCTTGATTCAGCCTCATGGCCTCGGGCACGGTGATGTCTGGCACTTGGGGAAACTCCTCTTTGTAATCAACATACATCTCATAGATGGTCTTCAGGGTCTCCCGGTCCGCCGGGTCGGGCTGGGCAGCGGCCGGCAAAGCCAACAGCAGCACCAGGGCCAAGACCAGCCCCGCGGCCATGCCTTTGATGACCGGACTGTTTTGCATTGCAAAAAACCTCCTGCTCATTTTCATTCCCGTTTCCGGTTCCCTCGACCGGGACAGGCCTTATCCAGTATGACAAATTCGCCAGGCCCGGCCCAGCCTCCATTGCAAAGCCCTGGCCGGGATTTCTTGGCCTCGGCTTCCCGCCGGGGCATAATGGGGTGTAACCATTTGCCGTGCCTTTCCGTCCTCATAAACATAAGACCGAAAAAGGAGGAAAGCATGGATATCAAGACGCGCCTGTTGATGAGCCTGGCCGCCTCGGCGGCGGCCAACTGCGGCCCCTGTTTCGAGCATTACCACACCAAGGCCGGCCAGGCGGGCCTGGAGGCGGGCGAGATAGGCCAGGCCCTGGAGTTGGGCGAAAAGATCAGGGGCGGGGCCGGCATGAGCTTCAAGGCTTCGGTCAACAAGACCATGGGCACCGACTCGGCCGGCAATGAGATCACCGCCTGTTGCGCCCCCGGAGCCACCTGCTGCTAATCGGGGAGTTCATGGGCCAATTCTGGCAGATATATGATGAGCACTACCAGCCAGTGCGGCGCTTTATCGCCGCCATGCTGCGTGACGACTGGGCCGCCGAGGACCTGGCCCAGGAGACTTTTATGCGTGCAGCCGCCCGGCTGGACACCCTGGCCCACCCGGACAAGCTCAAGTCCTGGATTTTCGCCATTGCCCGCAACCTCTGCCTGGACCATCTGCGCCGGGCCAAGGCGCGGCTCCCGGCCAGCGGCGGCGTGGCCGAGCCTCCCCCGGACCTGCAGCGCAACCTTACCCAGGAGCGCCTGGAGCGGGAGGAGATGAGCCGCTGTGTGCAGGGCAAGATAGACCTGTTGCCCGACAACCACCGCGATGTGTTGCTGCTCTACGACCTCATGGAAATGAGCCACGGTGAGGCGGCGCGGGTGCTGGGCATCAGCGTGGGCGCGGCCAAGGTGCGGCTGCACCGGGCGCGGCAGGCGCTAAAGGAAGTGCTGGAGCGCGAGTGCGATTTTGAGCGCGACGGCCGCAATGTGCTGGTCTGCCTGCCGGTGAGAGATGATCAGGCCCCGGAAGGCGCTTGACGGCCCGCCCATGAATTAGTATTGCTTTACCAGTTCGTTTGTCAGATACTTGAGCCCTTTGCCAGGGAGGCAGAGTTTTGGACTCGTCCCCCGCAGCGCTAGACCGTTCCCGCCGGCAACTTTTGGAATCCTTTTCCGAGGCCTTCTTGAAAAGCATCAAGGACTCGGTGATGGTGGTGGACCGCGCCTATCGCATCGTCTGGACCAACGGCCTCTGGGCCGGACGCCGGCGGGAGGACCCGGACCGGCTGCTGGGCCGGCGCTGCCACATGGTCTTGCAAGACCGCCTGACCCCCTGTCCCCGGGTCTGCCCGGTGACACCGGTTTTTGACAGCGGACGTCCCCAGGTGTTGGAGCGAAGCTGGCGCGACGAACGGGGCCTGGAAATGTGGGGCGAAAACCGGGCCTACCCCGTGCTGGACCAGGAGGGCCGCGTGGTGCTGGCGGTGAAGATCGCCTTTGACATCACCCAACGCAAGGCCGACCAAAAAAGGCGCCAACAATATCTGGAAAGCCTAGAAGGCGCCCTGCGCGGGGCGGCCGGACCCCAGGCGGCTGCGCCGGATTTGACCGCGCGCCAGAGCGAGGTGCTGCGCCTGTTGGCCCAGGGCCTGTCCAACCGCGAGATAGCCGGCGTACTGGGCCTGAGCCCGCACACGGTCAAGAGTCATGTGGTGCACGTCTTCGACAAGTTGGGAGTCAACGACCGGGCTCAGGCCGCGGTCTGGGCCGCCCGCCTGAAACTGGTTTAGGCGGACCCGGCGTCTTTTAGTTGACCAGAGGCCCAGTTTTGTGCCACAAATGAATGGCAATTCAGCGGCCGGCCAACCGGCTGCCCGGCCTCACCCGCCCGCACGGCGGCCCCCAAAGGAAGGTGCGCCGTGAAACAACTCGACCAAGCCCAACTCAAGGAACTTTTGCTCAAGTGCTGGATGACCCACGACGGCATGTGGTTTTTTCACACCCAACAGGTCTGTGGCATGGAGAAGGCCAACCAACTTAATCTGGCCGCCATTGGCTCCCTGGCGCCGATTGAGGCCAAGCGGGTGCAAAAGGCCCTGGGCTTTGGGGAAATCCGCTCGTTGGAGCAATTCAAGGAGTTCACCGCCGGCATGTTCCAG
>JANQFN010000231.1 GCA_028277825.1 Desulfarculaceae bacterium | reverse complement strand
TCGAACATCATCTTGATGATGTTCTTGCCGATGTCGTGCACGTCGCCCTGGATGGAGCCGATCACCACCTGGCCCTTGGCCCCGGAGGAGCCCACGTCGGCCGGGTCGATGTGAGGTTTCAAGATGTCCAGGCCGGCGTAGAGGGCGTCGGCGCACATCAGAAGCTCGGGCACGAAGTACTCCTGCTGGTCATAGAGCTCGCCCACCTCTTCCATGCCCGCGGCCAGGCCGTTCATCACCGCGTTGTATACGTTGTGTCCCTCCTCCAAAACCGCCTTGGAGGCCTCCACCACGCGTTCCTCGTCGTACTCCACCACTCCCTCGTGGAGCTCCTTCAAAAGCTCATTGGTTCTCTCTTCGCTCATTGCTAACTTCCTTCCCTAGGCTAAAAAGTATTAATGCCTTTTGAGCCGGCGCCCGGGCCGGGGCGCCAGCGCATCATCCTTATATACGGCCCACCGCCGGAGTGGCGGCCTTGCCGTAGTTGTGCACCGCGTCCACGTAGGCCTGCATGTTCTCGGCCTTGACGTCGGGCCACAGGTCGCAGCCGGGCCAGACAGCGTCCACGCCGTTGTCCACGCATTCCTTGATCACCGCGTCCACCTCGGCGGAATCGATCTGCACCAGGGTTTTGTAGGGGTCGAAGTTGCCCAGCAACAGGGTGTCGTCACCCAGCTTCTGACGGGCTTCCACCACGTTGTTCTTCTGGTCCACGCTCACCGCGTCGGCGCCGCAGTCGCCCATCATCTCCACGATCAGGTCGGTGCCGCCGCAGATGTGGTTCACGGTGGGCACGCTCAGGGCGTCGAATACCTGCTCCAAGTTGGGCTTGATCAGGGTTTTCCACATGCGCGGGCTCAAAAGGTCGGTGCCCGAGCCCATCTCGCGGATCGAGATGTAGTCCACGCCCAGGGACTCATAGTGCTTGGCCATGGTGATGACGTACTTGGTCATGCTGGCCAAAAAGTCGTTAACCCGCTTTTTGTCCTTGGCCACGCCCTTGAGCAGCACGTCCAACTCGATCACCTGGCCGGCCAGGGTGAAGGGCCCCAGGCACCAGGAGCCCACGGCGTACTTGCCGCCGTCGTAGTCCAGGGCGTACTTGATGGCCCCGTCCACCACCGGCATGCGGGCCTCGCTGAACAGGTGGTCGTAGGCATCGGGCAGGTCGGCCTCGTCCAGGTTGGCCCACTTGGTGGGCACCGTGGGATAGAGGATGTCCTCCACGTCGGTGTACAGCGTCACGCCGCGCCCCATGGCCTCGGCCGGAATACACATGTCGTAGGGCACCACCGCGCCGTCCATGTCCCACATCTCGGCGCTGAGCATGGCGGATTGGCCCATCAACTCGCCGTCGGTGTGGATCTCGGGGAAGCGCACGCCCATCTTTTCAATGGCCTGGATGGTTACGGCGCCCATGCCCGAGAACAGGGGCATCTGGTCCAGGGGCTCCTTTTTGAAAAACTTTTGCACCCGCTCTTTTGGGGTCATGCCTTTTTCTCCCTTGTA
Source organism: Desulfarculaceae bacterium (assembly GCA_028277825.1). GTDB lineage: Bacteria > Desulfobacterota > Desulfarculia > Desulfarculales > Desulfarculaceae > Desulfoferula. The sequence continues at coordinate 4,141 of JANQFN010000231.1, read as the reverse complement.
TCGGATGAAAACAAACCTAATAAAGCGCCGGCGCACCGCACCGGCGGCCGCTTACATATTGCTCAGTTGCTCCACGAAGTCGGGGAACAGCTTGAACAGGGGGTGGTTGGGATCCTTGGGCAGTTCTTTGCTCTCGGCAAAGGCCCAGGTGGCCTCAAAGGCGTTGGCCATGGCCACCGCCGGGATCACCCGGTCGCTGCCGGCCATGGGGCCGGAGAAGATCATGTCGTGGTACAGGCAGGCGGAGAGGCCTTCCAAGGAGGCATCGGCGCCGGACCAACCCTTGAATCCCCACATATCGCGGGCGGCCTTCCACATGTAGGAGCCGTTGGAGGGGGCGCTGCTGGTGGGCAGACCCCATTTCTCCTTGATCATCCTGTTGGCGATGGAGCAGAAGGCGCCGGCCGGGCCGTTCATATTCGAGGAGTCCACGAACATGCTTTCGAAGCTGGCCCCGGCGGCGTCGATGGCGTCCAGCAGCCTCTCGGTGCCGGCCACCCGACCGCTGGGCATTTCATCGGCCATGTCATAGGCCACCAGCAAAACGTGCTTGATGCCCAACTCAGAGATGGTTTTGATCTCGGTTTCCAGGTCCTCTTCCCACACGGTGATGCTGTTATAGAACATGCGGTCCAGCAGGCCCTTGTCCGCGCAGTAGCGGGCGGCGGCCAGCTTGGGCTTCATCACCCAGGCGTCGATGCAAAAGGGCATGTCTGAGACCGAGGTGAAGAAATCGATGAAGACCTCGAACTCCTTGCCGGTGTTGGCCACGATATCGGCCATGATCGGTACGCCGGCCTCGGCGGAGATCTTTTCGGCGTTTTTGATGATCTCCTCGGCCTTTTTCTCGTTAAACCCCTCTTTGCGTTTCGCGCCCTCGAAAATCCGGTCGCCTTTCTGGAAGATGGAGGGCACCACCACCGTGGGATACTCTCCCGGCTGACCGCCGAATTTTATCCCTCCGACATCGCAAATCTTCTGTTCGGTGTCCACTCTCAACATAGGCCTCTCCTTGGCATTTGTGGTCAGCAAAAGGCGCCCGCGAGGGCGATAACGATTCAGAAGGTACGCCGGGCCGCCGAGGCCCCGGCGGGCGGGCCGGGGCAGAGCGCCGATAATAAAAGGCGTGGACAACCCGGCATAAACTTGAAGCAGCGGCGCATGGCGCCTAGTGTGTCAGCAGTATGTGTAGGAGGCTGCGGTGTTGTCCACGCAGCGTGAAAATATAATGAATTGAGGACTATGACGCCGTCAAGTCTATAAAAAGTCTATTATAGTCTATTAAAGACGAGTTGCTGGGTGGGAATTATCAGATTAAATCAAGTTTATTTAGATAGTTAGCTAAATTATGGTCCCTGCGGGTAAGCCCCAATTTTTTTCTGATCGATATGCGCTGCAAGCGGACGGTGTCAGTGCTTTTGCCCAATAACAAGGCGATTTGCTCACTGGTCTTGCCCGAGCGGATCAAGCGGGCCACTTCCAGTTCTTTCTCCGACAGGGTCAAGGTGGGGTCGGCGGGATCGATCTTGCCGCCCTCGGGCCGGCGGCCCAGGTCGCTCAATAGGAGGCCGGCCAGGTCCTTGACCATCTCCGGGCTCTCGGCGTGGTCCAGCACCTGGTGGATGCGCTGGGTGATGCGCTGGGCCACGTCGCTGGCCACCTGCTCGCAGGCCCGCACCCGCTCTTGCTCGGCGTGGCGCAGCAGGGTGTTTAAGGCGATGTTTTTCTCCTGCAACTCCTGGCTCTGCAGGGTGAGGTTTTCCTGCAGGCGGCGGCGCTCGGTAACGTCATGGGTCAGGCCCACCGAGCCGTAGGTCATGCCATGGTCGTCTTTTAACAAAGCGAACACCGACAGGGCCATGCCCCGGCTGCCGTCCTTCCTCACGAACTCATACTCTCCCTTCCACACGTCGCCCTCGCGCAGGACGCTGCGAGTCTCGCGCCCCACTTCCTGGCTGCGGCCGTCGGGGATCAGCATCAGGGTGTCTTTGCCCAGGACGTCCTTTTTGGAGTAGCCGAACATCTTCTCCGCCGCCGGGTTCCAGTCGATGATGATGCCCTCGGTGTCGGTGACGATGATGGCCTCTTCCATGTGGGCGAAGATGTGGCGGTACTGCTGCTGGCGCCGCTCCTGCTCACGCTGGGTGGTGACGTCCTCGAACATCAGGGCGGCGCCGTCGCCCACCTGGCCCACCCAGAAGAAGAACAGACGGCTGCCCGAGCGGGCGCCGCCGGTGCGCACCCCGATCTCCAAGCTCACCTGCCCGCCGTGCTCGCACACCTCGGCGGCCTCGCGGAACAGGCGCTCGGCGGCGGCCTGATCGGGGAACAGCTCGGCCAGGGGCATGCCGGGGCGGAAGAAATCCACTCGCCCCAGGGTCTTCCAGGCGGCCAGGTTCAGCCCCACGCCCTTGAAATCGGTGATTTCATCACCCGTGGCGCGCACCGCCTCCAGTATCAGCACCGGGTAGGGTATGGCCTGCAGGGTCAGGCCGGCCACGCCCCCGGCCAGAGGCATCCGCCGCTGAGCCTCGCCCTCCTCCCGGGGCCGCACCAGGGCCACCACCCCGGCGGGCCCTTCCTCTCCCTGTGGCAAGGGCGCCAGCACCCGGTGGCTGAAGCGGCGCCGGCCCGGTGCGCCCAGGGGCTTGATCTTTGCGGGCGGGTGCCCGGCGGCGGTCCGGTCCAAAATATCCTGCCAAGTCCGGGCCTGGTCTGCAGGCAGCCCCAGATCGCCCAACTTGCGGCCCAGCACCCCGGAGGCGGTCAGCTCCAGGGAAAAGCTCTGGTTCAACAGCTCCAGGGCCGGCGGCGAGAAGCGCACGAACCCCTGGTCCGGGTAATAGGCGTAGACTCCCAGTTGGCCGGAGTCCAGCAGCTTTTCGTACTCGCCCACCGCCGCCTTGTCCTTGGGATCATGCAGCAGCAGCACCAGTTGACGAGGGTCCCCCTTGTCGCTGACCAGGACCAGCACGCTCAGAGACAGCATCCGGCTGCGCCCATCCGGACGGCGAATCTCGAACTTGAGGTCCTTGCGGCCCGCACCCTCCTGCCAATAGCTCTCCAGGGCGCTCAGGATTTTCTCGGCCTGGTCCGGGTCGGCGGCCAGGCTGGCCACCCAGGCGCTGATGTGGGTCAACTCGCCGGGCGAAGAACCGGTGAGACGGCGCACCTCGCTGTCATACAGGGTCAAAAAGCCGTCCCGGCGCACGGTGAGCATGCCTACGCCCCTCAGGCCGTACAAGAGGGCCAGGGAGGTTTCCACGTTCTTGCGGCCCAGGGCCAGGCGTTGGGACATGCTACGGCTGAGTTGGCCATAATTGTGTGACAGCTCGGCGTACTCCAACAGCTTGGCGGTGCATGAGACCAGGGCGTCGGGGCTAACCGGCCGGGAAAGCATGATGGGCCGCTGATAGCGGGGCAACTCCAGCTCCTGCCAGCCGAAGCCACCGCTGATCACCAGCACCTCGATGGCCGGGTTGATCTGTTTGATGCGCGGCACCAGGGCGCCCACTGCCCAGGCCGCCGGGCCGGGGTCGGCGATGGCGATGGCGAAACGGGCGGGGTCGGCCGCCAACAGCTCCAGGCCCTCTTGCAGCTCCGGCTCCACCCGCACCGCCTCCCGCCCGAAGGCGTCTTGCAGCGCTTCGAGCAGTTCGGCCTCGGGCTCTGAGCCCAGCCAGATGATTTCCGGGGTTGCCACCTGAGTTCCCGCCTTATCTTTGATACCGGACCATCCTATCATCCTTCACTTTCAAGCGGGTCTCAAGGGGGATGTGCGCTGAAGGTGATGTTGGCAGAGGTTGGGAAGGGGAAGTGAATAGGGCGAGATGACTTGATGATCGAGATGGCTTCCGGTTCTGGCAGAGATTGCCGCGTCGCGGCCAGGGGCCGCTCCTCGCAACGACAACATAGGTTTACAATTTGGTGAGAGTCAGAACGTTCACTTCTTCCTGCGCGGCTCGGGAGGGACATGTTGCCTCCCCGCCCGGTGATAGCCGTAAAAAAATGGGCGGGATTAACCTGCCTCCCGTTATGTGGTTGCCTGGTCTGTGAGCAGGCAGGCGGGCCAGGCGAGCACGCCAGCCCGGCGGCTCCAGGGGTAAATTTGTGGGTTGGGTGCCAGGCTGTTTCTCTAACC
>JANQFN010000137.1 GCA_028277825.1 Desulfarculaceae bacterium | reverse complement strand
TGACCGGCGATTTCCTGCTCTATCTGGGCCGCATCGACGTGATGAAGGGCTGCGGCGAGATGTTTGAGCAGTTCCAGAACCTGGTGCAGCGGCCGAAGTTCAGCGACCTCAAGCTGGTGCTGGTGGGTTCGGAGCGCATGGACATCCCCAAACACCCCAACATCCTCAGCCTGGGCTTTTTGGAGGAGGCTGAAAAGGACGCGGCCTTAAACGCCGCCTTCGCTCTGGTGATGCCCTCGCCGCACGAGAGCCTGTCCATGGTGACCTTGGAAGCCGGCCTGGCGGGAAAGCCGGTCTTGGTCAACGCCCAGTGCGAGGTCCTGCAGCGCTACGTAGAGCGGGCCGGGGCCGGCCTGGCCTACCGGGGAGGCCAGGGGCTGGGCGAGGCCTTGGGTCGCTTCCTGGCCCAGCCCGGGGAGGCAGCGGACATGGGCCGCCGGGGCCGGGAGTACGTGACTGAACATTACGGCTGGCAGCGGGTGCTGGGAGTGTACGAGGAGGAACTGGCCCGGGTGGCGGAGCGGGCGGATACATAGAAGATGAAGATCGCCATTGACATCTGCCGCCTCAACGACCCCTGGACCGGCATCGGCAACTACATCGCCAACCTGCTGGCCGGCCTGGCCCAGGTTGATTCCGAGAACCAGTACCTGCTCTACCCCTACTTCCCCGAGTGCTTCCCCCGCCGGGTGGCCGACTTGGCCGCCTTCGTGCCCCCCCAGGACAACTTCTCGCTCTGGGGCGCGGGCCGGCCGGAGCTTTTGGTCAAGCTGTTCTGGTTCAAGCTCAAGCTACCCAAGGAGCTTTTCCTGGCCGGGGCGGACGTGACCCACTCCACCAACCTGGCCGGGCCCCGCCTGTATCGCAGCCCGCTGGTGGTGACGGTGCATGATCTGTCCTTTTGCCGCGAACCCGGCTGGCACAAGGCCGACAACGTGGAATTCTCCCTCAAGGCGGTGGCCAAGGCGGTGAAAAACGCGGCCCTGTTGATCGCGCCCAGCCACTTCACCGCCGCCGAGTTGGAAGACCTCTACCCCGACAGCCGGGGCCGGGTGCGGGTGGTGCCCGAGGCGGTCTTGCCCGAATACCGGCCCATGCAGGACCCGGCCCAGGTGGAGGAGGTCAAGCGGCGCTACGGTCTGGAGCGCCCCTATCTGCTCAGCGTGGGCACCCTGGAGCCCCGCAAAAACCTGGTGCGCCTGATCAAGGCCTTCCAGCAACTGTTGGCCGAGGGTCAAGGGGACTTCGACCTGGTCCTGGCCGGAGGCTCGGGCTGGAAGACCGCCGAGATCGAGGAGGCCATAAAGGACCCGGCCGGCAAGGGCCGGGTGCGCCGTCTGGGCTACGTGCCCGGGCCGCGCCTGCCCGCGCTCTACCAGGGGGCCTACGCCCTGGCCTACCCTTCGCTCTACGAGGGCTTCGGCCTGCCGGTGCTGGAGTCCTTATCCTGCGGGGTGCCGGTGATCACCTCCCTGGTGGCCTCCATGCCCGAGGTTGCCGGCGAGGCCGCCCTCTACGTGGACCCCTACGATCAACAGGACATCAACCGGGCCCTGGCCGAGATCACTGGCGACCGCGCCTTGCGTGAGCGTCTGGCCGGCCAGGAGCTCAAGCAGGCGGCCCGCTTCACCCAGGCCGAGGTGGGCCGGGCGGCGCTCAAGGTGTATCGCGAGGCCGCCGGCCGCTGAGCCGGACTCGAATTCTTTAAAACCTGTCTGATTATTGAAGCGGGATCGCGGTAGGCGTCTACCCTCCGCCAGAGCCGGAGCCGTCGCCGGGAGAGCCCGCCGGCGGCTTGTACTGGCCGGGATAGCTTTGATCGGGATAGCGCTTCTC
>JANQFN010000134.1 GCA_028277825.1 Desulfarculaceae bacterium | reverse complement strand
CGGGCACGCCACGATCCGCAGCAGCCATGGCCGCTTCGCACCCGGCCAGACCGCCGCCTATGACAAGGAGTTCTGGGCCCATGTTCTGGATGCTACCAGCTACAAACCGTGGCTGCCAGGGCCAAACAGCCCAATACCTCACTAAAATAGTAGGTGGAGAGTCACCTTAGGTGCCAACACATGCAAAACTGGTTCACCTGTTGTACATGTAAGGACCAACGTCAACAATGTACAAAATAAAATTAAATATAAATAAACCAATGTATTAAATCAGATATTGATCGCAGAGATGTTTCGGTGCCAAAATGGTAATCTACGGGTTATATATATTTGGCTTTTGGTTGAAAAATATTGCCTCAATTGTTGTTATGGTTTTAGTTTAAGGCTATCCAAGGTGTTTTAAGATAATTTTTGTGGTTTATGCTCGATCTTTTTTGTGCATCGCCTCCATTGGCTCTGCCTGAAGACGAAATGGGAGCCTGGCTTTGGTTTTTAGATAAAGAAAATCCAAAAAAAGCCGACAATTCATTGTTTGTATAGTCATTATTGTAGTAAAATTATAATACCACTCAAGTGAGACCTCATTTTCAGACCTATAATTCTAAGCTCTTTGCCTTAAAAGAGCCCATATACTAACTGCCAAACGATTTATCCGTTCTAGGGCTTTGGCTAGACTCGGGAGCCCCCATGTTCATTGGGCTTTACATGGGCCAAAGCCAAGGTTTAGAATCACGGCAAACCCCAACGAGCTTTCCAGGCAAAGGAGGGTCCGTGCCCAAGCCCTTGACCGACCTCAACCGGATCTTCGAGGAGTTCCGGCCCCTGCTGGCCAGGCAAGGGACGCCCAACCGGCAAGGCCGGGCCCTCATTTCCACTTTGGGGGGGCTTCTGGGGGCAGGCGGCGGGGCGGTCTGCGCCTGGGAGCGGGGCGGCGCCCTTTCTCTATGCTCCACCTGGAACCTGCCGCCGGCGTTCGCCCGGCATCTGCGCAATGCCTGCAAAAAGACTCCCGCCTGCCCAGGAGAGCCCTTGGGCCGGCTGGGCTGGGTCCTCCTCGATCCGGGAGAGAAACCCAAGAGCGGTTGGCCGGCCATGGACAAGGCCCTGGCGCAATTGGCCAGCGACCAGCACTTGGCGGTGTGGCCTCTGGCCAGGAGCCATGGTAGCGGCATGGGGGTGTTGCGCTTCGTAGAGAGGCCGCAATGGCCTGACGGCTTCGACCAGGCGGCATCCCATGCCTTGGCCCTTGCCATTGAAAACGTGATGCTGGTCAGCCAGGCCAGCTACATGGGCGATGACTACTCCCGCATTTTTCAGAATTCCCGCGACATGATCTATCTCTCCACCCGGGACGGCAGTTGGGCCGACGTCAATCCGGCTGGTGTTGAGATGTTGGGCTATGAGTCCCGCGAGGAGCTGTTGGCGGTGCCAGATAGCGCCCAGGCGGCCTATTTGAACCCCGATGACCGCAAGGCCTTCCAAAAGGCCATCGAGAAAAACGGCTTTGTGAAAGACTATGAGGTCACTTTTAAAAGAAAGGACGGCACGCCCATCGAGGTCTCCATCACCGGACAGGTCAGGCGCCGCAACGGCGTGGTGGTCGGTTACGAGGGCATCATAAAGGACATCACCGAACGCAAAAAGGCCCGGGAACAGGCGGAGCGGCAACACCATTTGGTGGCCTCGATCCTGGAGGTGGTTCCGGTGGCCATCTTTGTGGTGGACCGCACGCACAAAGTGCTCCACTGGAACCGGGCCTGCGAAGAACTCACCGGCTGGAAACGCGAGGACATCATGGGCACCGATTTTGTCTGGAAGGTGTTCAGCCGTCCGCCCGGCGTCTCCCTGGCCGATCTGGTGGTGGAAGACGACACCGCCAGGCTATACGGACAATATGGGCCAGAGGGCCTGCGGCGTTCTTCGGTGTCAGAGGATGCCTGGGAGGCTGAACATTTTTTTGAAAACATCGGCGGACGGCCCAAGGAATTGTTTTTCACCGCCGCGGCTTTGCGCGATGCCTATGGCAACATAAGCGGCGCGGTGGAAGCCATCGTGGAGACCACGGATTTAAAGGAGTTGCAGCGCCAGTTGGCCGAAAGCGAGGCCTTGTACCGCACTTTGGTGCAATCCAACCGTGAAGGCATCGTTCTGCACGACTACGAACGCTTCATTTTCGCCAATAATTCATTTTTAAAGATGTTTGGCTTAAAAAATTTGAAACAAGCCAGTGGAGATTTTCTGGAAATGTTGGCCGACACCTGCCGGAGGCCTTATCTGGAGTGGATGCGCAGTGTGGAGCGCGGCGCGGCCAGTTCGCCGGTTTTTCAGGGGCAGGGCCTCCGGCCGGACGGGGTTTTCGACTTGGAGGTCACCGCCACCCCTTGCCCTTATCAGGGCTCCAGCGCCATACTTTTCACCACCCGGGACGTGACCCAGGCCAAATCCATGGAGGAGCAACTTATCCGCTCCGAGCGCCTGGCCGCCACCGGCAAGCTGGCCTTTGACATCGCCCACGAGGTGAACAACCCCCTGGGCGGAATCCTGACCTACGCCCATCTGTTGGGCGAGGACCTGGAGGGCAACGCGGATCTGGCGCCCACGGTGGACAAGATCATCAAACTCACCAACCGCTGCAAGATCATCGTGCGGGGGCTTTTGGACTTCGCCCGGCAGGACACCCCGGAAAAGGAGCCCGTGGATCTCAACCGGGTGCTCATGGAGGTGCTCTCCCTAATGGAAGGCCACATGATCTTGCGTAACGTGGATATCGTGCAGGACCTGGAACAGGACCTTCCGGTGTTCTGGGGCCACCGCTCCAAGCTGGAACAGGTCTTTTTGAACCTGATCATCAACGCGGCCGAGGCCATGGGCGGCGAGGGACGCCTGGAACTGACTACCAGCTTTGACCCGGAAGAAAAAGAACTCAGGGTGCGCGTGGCCGACAACGGCCCCGGCGTCCCCGAGGAAGTGGCCCGCCGGGTGTTCGAGCCCTTTTACACCACCAAGCCCAGGGGGCGGGGCACCGGCCTGGGCCTGGCCATCAGCCACGGAATCATCACCCAGCACGGCGGCCGGGTGAAACTGGACACTTTGCCTGGCGAAGGCGCCACTTTCACCATCCATCTGCCCCTGACCGATAACAACAACCAATATTGATGTTTCACGTGAAACGGCGGCTGCCAATCCGACTGGCAACTGCCGCTGTGCATTTTGGATTGTTTCACGTGAAACAATCTGGACGTATTATTAACTACTAACGACCACGATTCTGGGTCCGCCCGGGGCTGGCAGTTCGTAGTCCACCACCTCCAGGCCCATAGCGAGGGCAGCCTTGCGGTCCTTGATCCCCCGTGGCAAAATTGACACACCCCCGGCCGCGACATATGGCCGCGCCAATTCCAAGGACTCAGTGAGCCCACCCACCGCCCTGATGGTCACAGTATCAAAGACCTCGCCCAACAAATCTTGGCCGGCCCGGCCCTGCACCGTGCGCACCCGGGGCCCTAGCTGCAGCAGCCTGATTGCGTGCTTGTGAAAGCTCGTCTTCTTGGCCCGGGGCTCCAGCAAAGTGACCCACAGCTCAGGCAGGGCCAGGGCCAGAACCAGGCCGGGGAAGCCGGCGCCCGAGCCGATGTCCAGCAGGGTGTTTCCCCTAACCAGGGGAACCAGGGAAAAGGTATCCAGGAAAAGATTCAGAAAGGCATCTTCCGGGGTCTTGTGCCCGGTGAGGTTATGGGTTGCCGACCACTGAAGGAGGCTGGCGGACAGGCGAGACCAATCCTCCATGACGCGGGGTGGCAATTCCCGTCCGGCTAGTTTTTGGGCCTCTCCCAGGTCCAACTACTTACCCACGCAAAAGTTCTCAAACACCGCCTCAATCACCTGGTCCGGCGCGCCCTGGCCGTCCACCTCACCCAGGCGGGCCAGGGCTTGGCCGAGGTCCACGGAGATCAACTCCGGTTGCACCTCATCGGCCACGAGCCCCTCCCAGGCCCGGCGGCCCGCTTCCAAGGCCCCGCCCAAAGCCTCGGCCTGACGAGCCGAGGCCACCGCCTCGCCCGGACCGGGCTCGGGTTCGCCTCCGGTCAGGGCCAGGCCCACCGCCTCGCTCAGCTCATCAAGGCCCTGTCCGTACTTGGCGCTGACCCGCAAGGACTGTGCGGCTTTTGACCCCAGGCCGTCTGGCGGCCAGGCCGCCTGCAAATCCTGCTTGTTGACGGCCAGCAGACGCCGCATTCCCTGGGTCAGTTCCAGTACCTGTTGGTCCTCGCCATTTAGCTCGGCGGAGCCGTCCAGCACCACCAGGGCCAGGTCGGCCACGGACAGGCGCTGACGGGCGGCCTCCATACCCAGGCGGTCCAGGTCATCGGCCTCCACCCCCAGGCCGGCGGTATCGGTCAAGCGGCAGACCACCCCCCCCAGGATGGTCGACTCCTCGATGCTGTCCCGGGTGGTGCCGGCCCGTTCGGTGACGATGGCCCGGTTCTGGCCCAAAAGGGCGTTGAACAGGCTGGACTTGCCCACGTTGGGCCGGCCGCATATCACCACCAAGGCGCCCTCCCGCCAGACCCGGCGGCGGCGGCGCTCTCCCAGGAGCCGCTCCAACGGGGCTAAGGCCCCCCGCTCCAGGCGCTGGATGAGTTCCGGCCCGGCGATCTCGGCCACGTCCTCGGGGAAGTCGATGGCCGCCTCCACCGCGGCGGCGGCCTCGGTGAGAGCCGCGCGCACCTCGCCGAGCTGCTGGCCCAGGCCGCCGGCCAGCCCGGCCAGGGCCAGCCGGGCCTCAATCTCGCTCTGGGCCCCGATGAGCTGCCCTACTGCCTCGGCCTGGGTCAGGTCCAGGCGGCCGCCCAAAAAGGCGCGCTGGGTGAACTCGCCGGGCCGGGCCAGGCGGCAGCCCAGGGACAGGGCCGCGGCCAGGATGCCCTCCACCACCGCCGGGCCGGCGTGGCATTGGATCTCGATCACCTCTTCAGTGGTGTAGGAGCGGGGCGCGCCAAAGCGCACGCACAGGACCTCGTCGATGTCCTGGCCGCTGGCCGGGTCAACCGCCGAGCCCAGGAGCATCTTGCGTTCGGGCAGCCGGGCCGGGTCCAAGGAACCGTCCGCCGGCTTAAACAGCCCTGCGGCCACCTCCCCGGCCCGGGGCCCGGAGATTCGCACGATGCCGATGCCACCCAGGCCCGAAGGCGAGGCCTTGGCGGCGATGGTGTCGTTGAGGTTTTTGGCGCTGGTCTGATTCATGCCGGCTCCCGGGGATCAGCTATGTTTGTAACACCTGGAGGCCGCCCCGCCAATAGGCAGGGCCATTCGGGAAAAACAAGCCGGTACACTGAGCAGGGGCAATAGCATACGTTTGTATAGTATAAAGATTATGAAAACTTGCTGCAGGGCATCACAAGAAAAGGCCCCCCAAACGGGAGGCCCTCTTGGCTATGATTTTTTAGCGATGGGTTAGCGCGGGCTGATGAAGACCTTCTTCAGTTCGCCCCGGCCCCGGCTGGCGGTGCTGATGCCCCGCTCTCCCCTGAGCACCAGGTGCACCACCCGCCGCTCCTGGGAGTTGAGCGGGCCGATGCTCACCGGCTTCCTGCCCTCCCGGGCCTTGTGGGCCAGGCGCAGGGCGGTCTCCTCCAGGGACTGGCGGCGGCGCTGGCGGTAGCCGCCGGCGTCCACCGCCACCCGCACCGCCCGGCCCCACTTGTGGCTGACGATGCGCGTGGTCAGATACTGCAGGGCGTCCAGGGTCTGGCCCCGGCGTCCGATCAGGACCCCCACCTCCTGTCCGTCGATGTCCAACTCCACCCCGTTTTTGCCGCTGGCCGCCTTGATGCGGGCCCCGCCGTCCAGGGCGCCCACCAGCTTGGTCAGGACCTCCTGGGCAAAGGCCAGCACCTCGGGGTCGTCCTCCAGGCGGGCCTTGGCCGGCTCAGCCGCCTCGGCGGCAGCCTCTCCGCGAGGC
>JANQFN010000101.1 GCA_028277825.1 Desulfarculaceae bacterium | reverse complement strand
CGGCGAGTTGCCCGGCGCCACGGTGAGCAACTCAGCTTCGGGCAACGTGCTCAGCTCCTCTTTCAGCCAGTACGTGGGCACCGGAACCTTCTCCATATTCGCCCTGGCCTCGACTTATCTGCAGGTGACCGGCGCCGGCGGCATCTCCCAGGGCAGCACGCCTCCTCTGGCTGGCGTCACGGTTACCGTCACCTACAAGGAAAAGTCAACGCCTCCCCCGCCCGGCGGCGGGGTGCCCGAGCCGGGGACCTTGCTCTTGATGGGCAGTGCTGCGGCTGGGCTGTTCGGCTATCGCCTCAGACGTCGCCGCAAGAAGGACTGAGGAAGCTAAAACACTTCACCGCGATAGGCGGGTAAAAGCCCGGCCTTGCGGTGGAAAGAGACAGATGATTCATTTTATAAGGAATTGGTTGCTAAACGTCTTCCGATCCTTATAATTAATAGATAGTAAATACGGCTTTTAGCTGAGAAATTCCTTACGAGGTGTCATTAGCCATGTCTTTTAGAAAAAAGCTTACCTGCCTGGCTTTTGTAGCGGCTCTTTTGATGTTGGTAACGCCTGCCCAGGCTGACATCATCCAGACCCAGACCTTTGGGCCCCAGGTGCCCAACTTCTTCCCGGTGACCACCTTTGACAAGTACACCGGTTATGCCAGTGATATCACGGGCATCATCGTGGAGTTGAGCCTCACCAGCGTGGGCGGTCTGGGCCAGGTGGACAACGAAAGCGGCTCGGTGGCCAATGTGCACGTGGAGTTCGGCACCAGCGGCTTTTTGATCTCCGGCGGCCCCACCCTGCCCACGGCCCTGACCAACCCGGCGGTGCCGGTCACCACCACAACTGGAGCTGATTTCGTTTTGGCGGCTGACGACGGTGACGGCTCTGGAGTGGACACCGGGGGCGCGGACTACGGCGAAGTGGTTGGCGGCTCGGTAACCAACTCGCTTTCCGGCAGCGTGCTCAGCGCCAATTATTCCGACTACGTGGGCACGGTCGGCTCCACTTTCAACATCACCGGTGTGATCAGCACCTATCTGGAAGTCACCGGGGCCAGCGGCATCTCTCAGGGTTCCACTCCGCCCACGGCCAATGGTTTCGTGAAGGTGACCTATCAGTTGGCCCCGGGAACCGGGGTCCCCGAGCCGGGCACCATGCTGCTGTTCGCCAGCGCCATGGGTGGCCTCGGCGCCTGGCGTCTGCGCAGGCGGCGCAAAAATTCGCAATAACCACCAGCCTTTGCATCAATAGGGCCCCGTTTTAGGGGCCCTTTTTTGTGCCATTGTTAATATGAGAAGTACTCCAGTAGCCAGTCTCCTGATCTAATCCCTCTTTGGGTGGGATCCCCAAAAAATAAAAAAAAATTGCCTAGTTGCTTGCCCATAGCTCATTCGTTCTTACTCTTTTAGTAGAAACTAAGATTGTTAATTCGACCTAAGGGTCTTAACAAGGTGGATTAAGATGGCAAGCGCTACAAAGATTTTGGCAGTAGTCGCGGCGGTGCTGCTACTGTTTACCGCGGGAGCAGCGCAAGCCGACATCATCCAAACCCAGAACTTCGGCCCCCAGGTGCCAAACTTCTTTCCGGTGACCACTTTTAACAAGTACACCGGAAGCGTGGGCGACATTACCGGCATCATCGTGGAGCTTAGCCTCACCAGCGTGGGCGGACTGGGCCAGGTGGATAATGAAAGCGCCGCGGTGGCTAACGTACATGTTGAGTTCGGCACCAGCGGTTTCCTGATCTCCGGCGGACCCACCCTGCCCACGGCCCTCACTAACCCGGCGGTGCCCGTGATCACCGTGACCACCGGCGACTTCGTCTTGCAGCCCGATGACGGCGACGGCCCCGGCGTGGATGCCTCGGGCACGGACTATGCCCAGTTGGTGGGCGGCAACGTAACCAACGCCCTGTCGGGCAGCGTGCTGGCAGCCAACTACTCCGAGTACGTGGGAGCCGGAACCTTTAACATCAACGGTGTGATCAACACCTACCTGAGCGTCACCGGAGCCAGCGGCATCTCCCAGGGCAGCACCCCGCCGACGGCCAGCGGTTTCGTGAAGGTCACTTATCAACTCAGCGCCGGCGTGCCCGAGCCCGCCTCTCTGCTTCTGTTGGCCAGCGGCTTAGGAGGTGTGGGCTTCTGGCGCTACCGCCGACGCCGTCGCGCTTAACAAAACCTGATCCCCTGCGCCCCGCCTGTCTTGGCGGGGCGGTTTTTTATGCTAAGATATGAATTACCCGAATTAAAGATTTCTCCGTTAAATCATGGAAAAAGAACAGCGCCCGCCATGAATCTGGGACCCCAAAACAAGCTCTGGAGCAAGCGTCTCCGAATACGCGGTACCCTGCTTTGGGTTTTAGCCACACTGCTGCTGTTATGCAGCGCCGCCCAGACCAAGGCAGAGCCGGCCGAGAAGAACATGGACCCGGGCAAGCAGATGTCCCTGTTATTGATGGAGGGGCCCTACTTCAAGGCCCTGCCCGAGGAGTATCTGGGCGCTGGCATCCAGGCGGCCATCATCGGCAACTACAAGTATGCGGTGGCCTTGTTGACCCGGGCCATCACCGCCGGCACCCTGCCCCCCCGTCTGCTTTCCCGCGCCTATTTGAACCGGGGCATGGCCTATGCCAAACAGGGCCGCCACCGCCAGGCGATCTATGACTACACCAAGTCCCTGGAGGCCCTGCCCACCCACGCGGACACCTTTTTATATCTGGGAAACGCCCTGAAAAACCTGGGCGATCTGACCGAGGCGGTCATCGCCTATGACCGGGCCGTCACTTTGAAGCCCAACTTTCCGGAGGCTTATTACGCCCGGGGCACGGTGTGGCTCCTAAAGGGCGATTACAACCTGGCCGCCTCCAATTTCAGCGAGGCCATCCGTCTCAGGCCCAAGATGGCCGACGCCTTTTATCAGCGGGCGGTGTGCTTTGAGAAACTGGGCCGCTACAAGGACGCCATCAAGGACATGAAGAGCTTCCACCTGCTCAATCCCCTGGATGAAAGCGTGCCCT
>JANQFN010000095.1 GCA_028277825.1 Desulfarculaceae bacterium | reverse complement strand
ATGCTCAGGCCGCCGCTAAAAGTCAAATTGGCGGTGTTGAATTTTTTATGGGTGCGCACCTTCACCTCGGGCCGGGTCTGGCCGATGCGTTTTGCAAATATGATGCCGTCGCCTTCCACTACGATGTCTAAGTCCAGGTTTTCCTGGCGCAGGAACATATCGCGCACCGAGCCGCCCACCAGAAAGGCCTTGAAGCCCAGATCCTCGGCCACCTGGCCCATGTCTTGCAAAATATCCATCACCCGGCGGGGGAAGCGCTCGTTCATCAGGCTTTTGATGTTCTTACGCCGCACCGGCCGCGGGGCCTCGTAGGCGTCGTGCAGCCGTTCGGTGATCAAGGGGTTTTCAATCAGAGAGTTCAAGAGGTCGGTGCGGGTGATCACGCCCAACAGCTTGCCCTGATCCATCACCGGCACCAGGCGCTGGCGGCGCTCCACCACCGCCTGCTCCACCTCGATGAGGTCGGCACTGGGTGTGATCACATCCACACCCGGGGTCATGTACTCCTCCACCGCCAGATCGCCCAACTCGTGATAGATGGCCTTTTCCACAGTCTGGCGGGTGATGATGCCCAATACTTCGGTGTCAGTGGCCACGGGCAGCACGTTGACGTTGTAGCGGGTGAGCACATCCTCGGCCTCGTGCAGGCTGGTTTCGGGCGGCACCGAGATCACCGGGCTGGTCATCAGGTCCGAGGCCAGCATGGTGGGGCTGATCTGGCTCCTAAGCACGTTGTTGAGCCGCTCCCGGGCCTCCACCAGGGTCATGTCCTTCAAGGTGGCGCTGGCCGCGGTGGGGTGTCCGCCGCCGCCCATGGCCTTGGCGATGGCCCCGGCGTCCACCTGGGGCAGGCGGGAGCGGGCCACCAGGTAGATGCGCCCCTCCATGCGGGCCAGGGCGAAGACGGCGTCCAACTGGTCCATGTCCATGAACTTGTGCACCAGCACCGCGAACTCGGGGACGTAGCTGTCCAGGCTCACCTGGCTCACCACCACCTGGGCGCCGCTGATGTTCTGGGTTTCGGCCTTGCTGATCAACTCGTTTAAGAGCCCCACCTCCATGGAGGTGAGTTCCCGGGTGATCATGGAAGAGACCATGGAGAGCACAGCCCCCTGGCTCAGAAGCCAGGCCGCGGCCTCCAGGTCGGCCGGGGTGGTGGAGACAAAGGAGAAGCTGCCGGTGTCCTCGTGCAGGCCCAGCATCAGGATGGTGGCCTCGTCCTCGCTCAACTCCACGCCCTTGGCCTTTAGCAGACGGCTCATCAGGGTCACGGTGGCCCCCACCGGCTCCACGATCTGAAAATCAGCCTTGACGTCGTTGTCGGTGTCCGGGTGGTGGTCATAGGCGTGCACCTCCACCTCCGGGTCCTGGGCCAGCCGGGCCAGGGCGCCGATGCGCTCCATCTGCCTGGTGTCCACCACGATCAAACGGCGCACCCGCTCAAAAGGCACCTGTTTGACCTTGACGAAGTTGTAGAGGAAGCAGACCGACTCCACGAAGAAGTTTCTCAGGTTGCGCTCCTGGGAGCCGGGCAGCACCAGCATGGCCTCGGGATAGAGCTTGGCCGCGGCCAGCATGGAGGCCAGGGCGTCGAAGTCCGCGTTGATGTGGGTGGTGATCACCTCCACATCCCGCGTTGGTTTATGGTTTGTTCTGCCCGCCGCCATAATCAGCCCCGAGGATGGTAGCGCCGGTGGATCTCCACCAGCCGCTGCCGGCTGACGTGGGTGTAGACCTGGGTGGTGCTGATGTCGCTGTGGCCCAGCATGAGCTGCACGCTGCGCAAGTCAGCCCCGCCCTCCAGCAAATGGGTGGCAAAGGTGTGCCTGAGGGTGTGGGGGGTGACCGGTCCGCTGATCTGGGCCGCGGTCAGGTGCTTCTTCACGATCTTCCATATCCCCATGCGGCTCAAGGGCCCGCCGCGCGCATTGACAAACACCTCTTCCCGGGTCTGCTTTTTGATCAGCCGGCCCCGGGCATCTTCCAGGTATAGCTTCAGGGCGGCCAGGGCCTTGTCGTGCAAAGGCACCAAACGCTCCTTGTCGCCCTTGCCCCGCACCAACAGGCAGCCCACCTGGAACTGCACCTGGCCCACGGTAAGACCAATCACCTCGCTGACCCTGAGCCCGGCGGCATACATCACCTCCAGCATGGCCCGGTCGCGAATCCCCAGATCGGTCTCCGGATCCGGAGCATCCAGCAGGCGCTGCACCTCTTCCTGGCTCAGGAAATAGGGCAGGCCGCCGCCCTGGCGGGGGCCGCTGAGCCCGGCCAACGGATCCTGGTCCAACTGGCCGCGCTGGATCAGATAGGCCACCAGGCCCCGGGCCGAGGAGAGGCGGCGGGCCCGGGTGGCCGGGGCCAGGCCCTTTTGGCCGGCGCGGGCTAAAAAGGCCACCAGGTGCAGGCCCTCCAATTGGTCCCAGCCGGTTAGCCCCTCTGCTCTCAGGTATCCGCTCAAGTCGGTCAGGTCATCGGCATAGGCCTGAACCGTGTTGGGCGAAAGCCCCCGCTCGGCGGCCAAATGCCTGAGGTAGCGGTCCACCTGATGGTGCAGGGCCTGGCCTTCATCAGCGGCGGAATTCACCGTCCCCGCCCCCCGTCAGTCCAGTTCATAAAACCAGTCCAGGCTGCCCAGGCGTTCGCAACCATCGGCGGTCAGCAGCACCATGTCTTCCAGGCGGATGCCGCCCCAGCCGGGCAGATAGATGCCGGGCTCGATGGTAAAGACCATGTTGGGTTCCAGCAGGTCAGGCGAGTTGGGCCCCACCCGGGGGTCTTCGTGGGTGGCCAGGCCCACGCCATGGCCCAGGGAGTGACCAAAGCGTTCGCCGTAACCGCCCTCGGTGATCACCTGGCGGGCGATGGCGTCGGCCTCGTTGCCGGTCATGCCCGGCCGGATCTCGGCCAGGGCCTTGAGCTGCGCCCGGCGAGTGAGCCCGTAGACTTCCCTGAATTTCTCATCGGCCAGTTCCAGGCCGCCGGCCACCACGGTGCGCGACATGTCCGAACAGTAGCCCTCCAGCTTGGCGCCCACGTCGAACAACACCGGCTCGCCGGCCTGAATCACACGCGGGCCGGATTCAGCGTGGGGTTCGGCCGCGTTGGGACCGCTGGCCACGGTGGGGGGAAAGGCCACGCCTTCGGCCCCGTTGTCTTCCAGGGCCCGGGCGATGCTCTGGGCCAGTTCCCGTTCGGACCTGCCCACGATGTCGCTTTCTAAAATTTCAGCCAACACCTTTTCCATGAGGCGGCAGCTTTTGTGTAAGGCTTTTATTTCAAAGGAATTTTTAATGCAGCGCAGCCGTGAGGCCAGGGCCTCGCTGGGCACCAGTTCGGTGTCAGCCAAATCACTGGCAATGCGCAGTTGCCAGGCCACCAGCATGGCCTCCACCTCAAAGCCCAGACGCTTCAGACCCAGGCGCTGGGCCTGGCCCGCCACCTCGGCCGGCAGGCCTTTTTGGTAGATCACGGTTTCAAACAGGGTGGCCTGTTCCCGGGCGGTGAGCTCGTAGCGGAAGTCGGTCAACAACAGGGCCGCGTCCTGGCTGATCAGCAAGGCGCCGGAGGTCTCGCCCCACTGGCCGTCATCCGGGGTGAAGCCGGAGAAATAGCGCCGGTTGGCCGGCAGGGTGACCAGCAATCCGTCTAGATCGTGGGCCTTGAGCCGGCCCCTGAGTTTGGCCAATCTCGCCTTAATCATATGTGCGTCCCGTCTTGGCGCAATGAGCAATTTCTACAGCCTGAATAAGATTTTATAGCATCGGCCCCCAATCCTGGCAAGGCCGGGGGCTGCGGTCCCCTGGCTGCCGGGGTTCCCCGCTTGCCAGGCCCGGGGCGGCTAAGGTATGAATGAGAGACTTTTGGGGAGGCAAGCAGTGCAAGCAACTCAGCGCGTGATCATCGCCGCAGCCACCGCCCTGGTCGCCCGTTTGGCCGGGCCTTCGGCGGGCTCCCGGCCGGGAGTGGCTGAGACCGCCCAGACCTTCACTCCTCCGGCCAAGGCCTCGGCCCAGGATATGAAACTGCTGGAAAAACTGGCCCGCCAGGTGGTGGAGGCGGTTTTGGGGCTCTCGGGCAAGGGCCTGACCCAGGCCCAGGCCGAGGAGGCGGTGGCGCGGGCAGCCAAAAAAATACTCATGTCCCGGCCAGATCTGGAACACGCCCTGGTCTCGCGCCTGACCGGCGAGGTGCCCCAATTGCTCAACCTGCCCCGTCTGGTGGAGTTGGCCGGTCGGGGCATTGAGTTGCCGCCGCTGGCCGCGGCTGCCGAGGAAGAGATGGTGGTGGGCCCCTCGGATGCCTTCAACCGGGTGTTGGGGGATCTGGAACAGGTGGCGGCCACCGACTTCCCGGTGCTCTTGGTGGGTGAAACCGGCACCGGCAAGGAACTTCTGGCCCGGCGTCTGCACCGGCTTTCGCCCCGGCGAGAAGGACCCTTGATGGCGGTGAACTGCGCCGCCCTGCCCGAGGGGCTGTTGGAAAGCCAGTTGTTCGGCCATGAAAAGGGTGCCTTCACCGGCGCGGACGCGGCTCGTCCCGGCTACATCCGCCAGGCGGCCGGCGGCACCCTGTTTTTGGATGAGATCGGCGAGACTACAGCCGCGGTGCAGGTGCGCCTCTTACGGGTGCTGGAGGAGCGGGCGGTGACCCCGGTGGGCGGCGCCCACGAGGTGCCGGTGGATTTCAGGCTGGTGGCGGCCACCCACCGCGACCTGGCCCAAGCCGCCCAGGACGGCGACTTCAACCCGGCCCTGCTCTATCGGGTGCAGGTGGTGCCTTTGCTGCTGCCCCCGCTCAGGGAGCGGCGCGAAGATATAGAGCCCTTGCTGGATCATTTTTTGACCCAGGCCTGCCTGTTGGCTAAAAAGACCCGCCGCCTGTCCCCGGAGACCCGGCAGGCGCTATTGGATTATCACTGGCCGGGCAATGTGCGCCAACTCAGCCACGTGATCCAGCAGATGGTGGTTTTGGCCCCGGAATACGAGATAGGGCCCCAAGGCCTGCCCGCTGAGATCAAGGGCGGCGGGCCCGAGATGGAGCAAAAGCTGAATCAAGCCCTTAGCGGGCTCCAAGGAATCCCGGCCAAGCGGGTGCCTGAATTGGCCGCTCTGCTGGCCGCCAAGCTGGGCGGGGAGCTGGCCAACAAGGACGTGCGCGAACATTTGGCCTGCTCGGACAGCACGGCCAAGAACATCCTGCGCGTCCTGGTGGGGAACGGATTTCTGGAAGCCAGCGGCAGCCGGGGCGGGCGGCGCTACCGCGTGAAAGCGCCCTGAGCCGGGCCTGGGCCCAAGTAAGGATTTGCCCTGGCCCCGGCCTTGGGATATTTTTGGGGCTACGGATTTATCCTGGAATCATTCCCCTGAGGGGAGGACATGGATCATGGCGATAGAGGGAAAGATTGGCCTGGCCGGCGGGGGCAATATGGGCTCGGCCCTTTTAAAGGGCATGCTGGCCGCTGGCGCGGTCCGTGCTGATCAGGTGGTGGTGGCCGAGAAGCTGGCAGCCACCGCCCAGGCCCTGAGCGAGGAATTGGGCGTTGAGACCGTGTCCGACGCCGCCGATCTGAGCGGCCTGTCGCTGCTGATTCTGGCGGTGAAGCCCGCCGATGTGCCCGCCGTCACCCAGGCCGCCGCCGGTGCCCTGAGCCCGGAGAGCCTGGTGATCACCCTGGCCGCCGGGGTCAAGCGCTCCACCGTGGCCGCGGCCCTGCCCCAGGACCAGCCCCTGGTGCGGGCCATGCCCAACACACCCGCCCTGATCCAAAAGGGCGCCACCGCCATCAGCGGCGACGGCGTGGCCGCGAATTACATGGACATCGCCCGCCAGGTGTTCGAGGCGGTGGGCGTGGTGGTGCAGGTCCCCGAGAAACTGATGGACGCGGTCACCGCCCTGTCCGGTTCCGGGCCGGCCTATGTCTTTGTGATCATCGAGGCCCTGGCCGACGCCGGGGTGCGCCAGGGCCTGGACCGGCAGACCGCTATGACCCTGGCCGCCCACACCGTGGCCGGCGCCGCTGAGATGCTCATCGCCACCGGCCGGCATCCCGGGGAGCTCAAGGACCTGGTGTCCTCCCCCGGGGGCACCACCATCTGCGCCCTGCACGAGCTGGAGCGCGGCGGCCTCAGGGGCGTGTTGATCAACGCGGTGGACGCGGCCACCTGCCGCGGCAAGGAACTGGGCGGCGACTAAGAAAGTAATCTCTAAAACCGGGCTAAAGCCCTGGAGGAAGTTTCGTGAGCGATATAAAGGCGCAATACCGCACCGTGATGGACGACCACTTTCCCGAGGAGGTGACTCTCACCGTGGGAGACACGGTGCTCAAATACAAAAAGCGGGCCTGGAAGCTGCCCGACGCCTCCGGCGATTTGATCGAAAAGGGTCTCCGCTACGGCGAAAACCCGGGCCAGGAGGCGGCGCTGTACGAGTTGGTGTCCGGCGGCCTCAGCGTGGGTGAGGTCAAACTGATCGAGCCGGGCCAAGGCATGGTCAGCGCCTTGGACGAGGGCCAGATGCTGCAGGCGGGCAAACACCCGGGCAAGACCAACCTCACCGACGTGGACAACGCCCTGCACATCCTGCGCTATCTGACCGACAAGCCGGCCTGCTCCATCATGAAGCACAACAACCCCTCAGGCGTGGCCCAGGCCGATGATATATCCCAGGCCTACCACCGCGCCTTTTTGGCTGATTTGATCGCGGCCTTTGGCGGGGCGGCAGTATTGAACCGGCCGGTGGACAAGACCACCGCCGAGATGATGGGCGAGCTCTATTTGGAGGTGGTGGCCGCGCCGGACTACGAAGAAGGCGCCCTGGATATCTTGAAACAGGCCAAAAATCTGCGTATCCTGCAACTGCCCCAGATAGGCCGGTTGGATGATTACCGCGATTACCGCTTCCTGGACATCAAGAGCCTGATGGACGGCGGCATGATTTTGCAGACCTCCAGCTTCAATCCCATTACCGGCACCGGCGATCTTTTGCCCGCCAAGTGCGAGTACAAGGGTGAGGTGTATGAGCCCATCCGCCAGCCCACCCCGGCCGAGCTGGAGGACGTGGTGTTCGGCTGGGCGGTGGAGCAAGGGGTGACCAGCAACAGCGTGATCTACGTCAAGGACGGCTGCACCGTGGGCATCGGCACCGGCGAGCAGGACCGGGTGGGCGTGGCCCGCATTGCGGTGGACAAGGCCTACACCAAATACGCCAATAAACTGTGCTGGCTGGCCCACGGCCTCAAGTACGACGAGCTGGCCATGATGGTCAGCCAGGGCGAAAAAGACGCCGAGATGATCAAGTCCATCGACCGCCAGACCCGCGAGGAAAAGGGCGGCTTGCCCGGCTCTGTCATGATCTCCGACGCCTTCTTCCCCTTCCGCGACGGGGTGGACGTGGGCCTGGCCGAGGGGGTGAGCTGCATCGCCCATCCCGGCGGCTCCATGCGCGACTGGGAGTCCATTGAGGCTTGTAATCAGGCGGATCCGCCTGTAGCCATGGTGTTCACGGGGCAGAGAGCTTTCAAACACTAGAGGAAAAGGCGTCCGATTACGGGCTGCGACGGCCGTTTCGCAATTTTGATCCTCAACGTACTATCGTGTACGTCTGCGGATTAAAATTGCTGCAACGGCGCGTCTCGCCGGCGTACTTGGACGCCTTAAGATCGTTTGTTGAAAAGAGAACCTCTCGCGATGCTTCGGGGAAAACTGAAAAGGGCTGGCCTCAGAAGAGGCCGGTCCTGGCTTGTTTGACCGAGTTGGTTTAGTCGGCGTCGTTGATAAGGGAGGGCTGGCCGGTGGCCTCTCTGACCGCCCGCCACAGCCCGCCCTGGGGGTCCACGTGGCGGCGGTGGCTGATGGACAACTCGATGGGCACGTGCACGAAGTGGTTGTTCCACAACGAAACCAGCATGCCGCTGCGGCCGGTCATGCCCGCATGCACCGCGTGGTGCCCTAAAAAGCCGGTGTAGACCCGGTCGATGGCATTGGCCGGCACCGAGCGGATCAGATAGCTGGGGTCGATGTATTTCAGGTTCACCGGTTTATCCAGCGCGGCGAAGTGCTGGTTGATGCGCTCCTTCAACAGCACGCCGATGTCTCCCAGGCGGGGATTGCCGCTGGCGTCCATGCCCAGCTTATGGTCTTTGAAGGCCTTTTGGCCGGCGCCCTCGGCGGTGAGGATCACTGCGTGTCCCCGGTCGTCCAGGCGCTGCTCCAACTGGGCCAAAAGCCCATGGGGGCCCTCCAGATCGAAGTCCACCTCCGGGATCAGACAAAAGTTGACCTCGGTGAGGGCCAGGGTGGCCTGGGCGGCCACAAAGCCCGACAGACGGCCCATGAGCTTAACCAGACCCACCCCCCGGGGGATGCCCAGGGCTTCGTTGTGCGCCCCCAGGATGGCATGGGTGGCGGCCTCCACCGCGGTCTGGAAGCCAAAGGAGCGGTCCACAAAGCAGATGTCGTTGTCAATGGTTTTGGGGATGCACACCACCGCGCTCTTTAGCTTGCGCTGGGTTATCTCCTGGTGGATGGCCTGGCCGGCGTGCAGGGTGCCGTCGCCGCCGATCATGAACAGGATGCCGATGTTTTGGCGCTCTATGAAGTCCACAATCTCGTCGATGGATTGTCCCCCCCGGCTCATGGCCAAAAAAGAGCCACCGCGGCCGTGGATGTTCTGCACGGTTTTGGGGTTGAGCTCCACCAGGTCATGGCCGTACTTGGGAATGAAGCCCTCCAGGCCGTAGCGCACCCCCACGATGTTCCTGACCCCGTAAATGTAGTAGAGTTGCAGCACGATGGCCCGGGTCAGCGAGTTGATGCCCGGGCACATGCCGCCGCAGGTGACGATGGCGGTCTTGAGCTTGGTGGGATCGAAGTATATCTTGGAGCGGGCCCCGGCCATCTCGAAGCGGGGCGGGTTCTTTTTGCCCTTGAGCAGTTCGGGGTAGGGCTCCACCAGGATGCTCTGGTCGTCGCTGATGAATTCACACACCGCGCCGTCGGGGCCGCACATGGCCAGGGCGGGGTTGTCGATCTTGCAGGGGCCCAGGGTGTCGATCTTGGTTTGGGAGGCCTTGACCACGTGTCTGTCTTCGCGCATCGGGCTCCTCGAGGTGACAATGGGGAACAGTAGTTAGGAAAAACGCTAGCATTGTCCAGCCTTTGGGTCAAG
>JANQFN010000092.1 GCA_028277825.1 Desulfarculaceae bacterium | reverse complement strand
CCGGTGGTGACCACGTTGGAGACCGCCGAGCCGGAGATGGAGCCCATCAGGCCCGAAGCCACCACCGAGGTCAGGGCCGGCCCGCTGGCCAGACGGCCCGAAGCGGCCATGGCCAGGTCGAGGAAATAGGCGCCCGCACCCAGGCGGTCCAAAAGCGCCCCGAAGATGATGAAGACGACCACAAAGGTGGCTGAGACCGCCAGGGGGATGCCGAAGACGCCGTCGGTGGTCCAGACCAGATAGGAGACCAGACGCGCCGGCGAATAGCCCTTGTGGGCCACCGCCTCGGGCATCCAGGGCCCGGCCAAGGCGTAGAGCAAAAAGGCGCAAGCCACCAGTACAATGGGCAGGCCCACACTGCGCCGGGTGGCCTCCAGCACCATGAGCAGCAACAGCCCCCCGGCCCAGGACTCCAGGGGACTGGGCCCGAAGAAGCCCCGGTCGGCGATGCGTTCGGGCGCCAGGGACCAGAGGAAAAACACCCCCAGGGCGGCCATCAGGACCCACAGCCCCGCGCTGGCCGGGTCCGGGCCGGGGCGCTTGGCCCCTCCCCAGCCCCAGAGTCCGAAGGCCAAAAGCATCACGCCTAAAAGATGAATGAAGCGCTGCAAGAGCGGGGTGAACACCCCGAAGAAGGCGGTGTAGAGGTGGAAAAGAGCCAGGGCCAGGGCCACCGCCGCCAGGGCCCAGCCCCAAAAGGTTCGCGGGGCGCTCACCGCTGCTTTCCGCCCCGGGACGGCCCGGGCAGGACCCCGATAAAGTAGGGCGTGCCCCCCGGGCCCAGGGCGTCCAGGCTCAGGCGCCGGCTGCCCTGCTGATCGTGAACCAGCAGCACCTGGGGCACGCCGTGGGCCACCCGGCCCCGAATGGCGGCCAGGCGGTCATGCGGCCGGGTATGTTTGATGCGCACCACGGCCTGGTGGTTCACGGTTTCAACCTCAGAGCTGGCATAGCGGCTGCGCCGGAGGTCATAGGTGTCGCTGTCAAACACCACTTGGGTGGGCACCAGGCGGCCGGCGGTGATCACAAAGCTCTCGGCCACCGGCCGCTGGTCATAGGAGTGGTGCACCAACAGGGTGAGGCTTTTGACTTTGCTGACGGACAGGCAAAGGATGGTCTGGCCGCTGCGGGGGCTTTTCACCGTAAGCCAGCCCGGCTCGGCGGCCCAGACCGTGACGGGCGCGGTCAGGCTGAGGGCCGCAAGCAGGCCGGCTGTTTTGAAGAGGTTTGGCAGCATAACAAATGACCACTGAGGCCCGCAGCCGGCCGGGGCGGACCCAGGCCCGGCCTAATCGATGAGCAAGCGGGCCGGAATCCTCATGCCCTTCTTCTCGTAATAGGTCACCGCTCCCGGGTGCAAGGGCACGGCCAGGCCCTTGAGGGCGTCGGGCAGGGTAGTGTACTTCTTCACCGCCGGGTGCACCCCGGTCCAGCCAGCGGCGTTGGACCAGAGGATATCCAATATCCTGGCCACCTGAGGCGCACTCAGGGCGTCGCTGGTGGTGTACATCACGATGCGGCTGGTGGCGGTGGGCACCGCCGCCTTGAGCCCGGAGTAGGCTCCCGCCGGAACCATGCGTTTGGTGTAATAGGGGTGGGCTTTGTAGAAGCCCTCGTCGCCGATGGGCAACAGCCGCACCTTCAGACTGGCTGATAGGTCCCTGAGGGGAGCCGAGCGCAGGGGGTGGGTGATGAAAAAGGCGTCCAGGGAACCGTCCTTCATGGCGTTTACCATGTCCACGTTGCCCATGAACTCGGCCCGGATCTTTTTGTAGTCCAAGCCGTAGTAGGCCAGAATCATCTTGGCCGACTGCTCGCCGCCGCTGCCCGGCGCGCCCACCCCCACCCGCTTGCCCTTAAGCTGGGCGATGCTGGTCAGCTTGCTGCCCGCGGGCACGAAGACCTGCACCCAGGAGATCAAATTGCCGAACAGGGAGCGCAGTTGGGTCACCGGACGGCCCTTATATTTGCCGGTGCCGGTGTAGGCGAAGTAGGCCATCTCGTTCTGGCTGATGCCCATCTCCACTTCGCCGGAGGCCAAGTTGCGGATGTTCTCCAAGGAGGCCGCCGAGGCCTCGGCCGAGGCCTTGAGGTCCTTGCTGTGCCGGTTGATGGTCTCGGCCATGGCCACGCCCATGGGGTAGAGGGCGCCGGCGGTGCCGGCGGTGGCGATGGCAATGCGCTGGGGACCGGCCAGGGCCAAGGAGGGCACGGCCAAAGACCAAGCCAGTATCATAACGGTCAATAGACGGGGCATGTCTCTCAACTCCGGCAAGGCATTGTGGGGCTATGATTGTCCCAGCGGTTGGTTCCAGCCCAACAGGGCGCTGATATTGGCGGCGCATTCCTTCAGGGCCGGAGAGTGACGCTGGACCAGCTCCTCGCCCGGCTGGCCGCCCTTTAGCATGGCCAGGTTCACCGCCGCCCGGGCCAGACCGGTGCCGTCCAAGACCGGCGCGGCCATGGCGAACAACTCCGGCGAGTACTCGCCGTCGCTGATGGCCATGCCCCGGGCGCGCACCTGCTCGCACATCTGGCGCAGGTCAACCCCCCGGTTCTTGAGCCACAGGCCGGCGTCGGGGTCCGCCTCCAGGCTGCTTATCAACTCCTCGCGCTCGGCTGGGAGCAGATAGGCCATCAGCACCCGACCCGGCGAGGAGCTGTAGGCCGGCAGGCGGGAGCCCACGTGCAAATTCAGGCTCAATATCTCGCGCTTTTTGAGCCGGGCCACGTAGATCACCTCGCTGCGGTCCAGGATGCACAGGTTGACGTTCTCGCCCACTTGCCCGAACAGCCTCTCCAAATGGGGCATGGCCGCCTCGCGCACGTCCAGGCCCTGCAACACGGCAAAGCCCAGACCCAGCACCCGGGGACCCAGGTTGTAGAGTCCTCCCTTGACGGGCTGCTCCAGATACCCTAGAGTTACCAAAGAGTTCATCAGCCTAAAGGCGGTGGACTTGGGCAGGCCCAACTCCTGGGCCACCTGTGCCAGGCTGAGGGAATGACCCAGGCGGGCAAAGGTCTCCAATATATTGAGACCGCGGGCCAGGGCCGTGACGGTGTTGGTGTCTCGGGTCATAATTTTGCCTTACAGAATAGCGTTCCGTTATGCGGAATAATATAGCCCCTCCTTGCGGCGAAGTCAAGGCGTGGGGCATCATTTTTTTAGGTAGTGTAAGCCACCGGCAATACGGGCGATA
>JANQFN010000089.1 GCA_028277825.1 Desulfarculaceae bacterium | reverse complement strand
ATGATGTTCTTGCCGATGTCGTGCACGTCGCCCTGGATGGAGCCGATCACCACCTGGCCCTTGGCCCCGGAGGAGCCCACGTCGGCCGGGTCGATGTGGGGTTTCAAGATGTCCAGACCGGCGTAGAGGGCGTCGGCGCACATCAGCAGCTCGGGCACGAAGTACTCCTGCTGGTCATAGAGCTCGCGCACCTCCTCCATGCCCGCGGCCAGGCCGTTCATCACCATGTCGTAGACGTTTACACCGTCAGCCAAGGCCTGATTGGCAGCGTCCACCACACGTTGCTCGTCGTACTCCACGACCCCTTCGTGAAGCTCCTTCTTCAAAGTCTCTGCATTGTCTGCCATAAAATCTCCTTCCCCATAGCCGGTCAGTTTGGGCCAAAATTAATGATTGTTTCCGAGACCAACTCCAAGCCCCGGTTTGCCACAGTGCTCAAGGGGCTCGCCTTTATGTCTTGGGCCAACAAGACCTGGGCAATCCCTTCCAACTTGCTTTCCGCCACCAAGTCGCTCCGGCTCAAGAGAACCAGATCGGCACCCCGCATCTGACCCATGAGCAGGGCCAGGCGCTCTTGCCAGTTGAAATCAAAGGTTTCAGCGTCCACCAGCGTTATCAGGGGACCCACCAGATACCTGATGTCCCGTTGCCCCATGGCCGCCACTTCCCTTATTTCCCTAGAGACCACCATCTCCGAGGGCTCCAAGACCAACAGATCTGGTTTGCCGGCCCTATACAGCTCCTTGATCTTGGCCACCAAACTGGCAGCCAGGGAGCAACCGGCTCAACCTCCCCTGAGCCTTGCGATGCCCGTCAGGTGCTCATCCACGAACGCTGGCTCGAAATCCGCCTCGCCGTCTTCGTTGACGATCAACGAGGCCCTCAGGCCCTTCCTGGCCAGGTCGGCGATCAGGTGCTTGATCAAGCTGGTTTTTCCGCTGCCCATGGTGCCTTGCACCGCCAGCAGTTGCATGGGGTCTCCCGCCGTGTTTTATCCTTCGGACTTCTCCAACTGTTCCTGGAACTCGCGCCTGAATTCCTCGTCGCTCTTTACGAAGTCAAACTCGTCAAAGTAGGTATGTTCCTTTTCCTTGATGACGTGCAAACCGCGTTCCTCGGCCACCTGGTGTATACCGTCCAGGGTGGCCTCGGCCACCACATGCTCCTTGATGCCCTGCACAATGCTGTTGACCGCCATGTACAACTCGTGCACCGGCTGACTGATGGTTCCCTGGGAATAGGCTCCGTGGGAGGTGCCGATGGTGTCGGCTTTCACGGTGCCGGCGCTGGTGCGCACGTGAGCCTTGATGTGGCCGATGGCGTTGGCGCCGTGCTCCATGCACAAATCGGCCACGCGCACCATCATCTCCTCGGCCATGGACTTGATCCAGGCCTCGTCCATGGTCTGATCGTGGCTAAGTTTTATCGCCACCCCGTAGCCGCTGACGCCGTGCTCGGTGTAGCAGCCGTGCCCGTTTTCACCCGCATCGTCCATCAGGCGCCTTCCTTCCAATCCAGGATGTCCTGTTTAAGATGCTCAAAGCCCAGCCCGGTAAAGGAGGAGACCCGGAAAATCTCGGCCCGCGGATTCAACTCACGCACCTTTTCTTCGGCCATGGCCATGTCAGCCTCTTCGGCGATGTCGGCCTTGGAGATGGTGATGATGTCCGCGTCCTTGACCTGGGTGACCACCAGGCGGCCCAGCATGTCCATGTCTAAAAGCTCCGCCGGCCGGGTGGCGTCGAACAACACCACCGCCGGACCCAACACGATATCGGCGTCGCGGCCCGACATGGCCGCCGCCTGTTTGACCTGTTTGGGCACCGCCACCCCGGTGGGCTCCACCAGCACGTGGTCGGGCGAGAAGTCCTTGTAGAGGCTGTACACAGTCTTGGCGAAGGTGGAGGCCACCTCGCAGCATATGCATCCGCCGCCGATGTCCTTCACCCGCATGCCGCTTTCTTCAATCACCTTGCCGTCCACCGGTATCTCGCCTATCTCGTTGACCACCAGGGCCACCTTGGTTTTGCCGCCCTCGGCCAGTTCGTCGGAAAGTCTCAACAGCAGAGTGGTTTTGCCGCAGCCCAAAAAGCCGGCGATCTGAGTAATCTTCATGGCACCTCCTCAGCCGCATTCACGCTCAGACGGGCGGCGGCTTGGTCGATGGTAAAGGGAATGTTTGTAATCTCGCCGTACCTTGGATCCAGTTGCTTAAATAGTTTGGTCAACAGCAATGGTTCCAGCCGGGCCCGCTCCAACAGTTTGGCGTCGCCCAAAATCTCCGCCGCCGGCCCGTCGGCCAAAATGCGGCCCCGGTCCATAGGCGCCCCAGCCGCCCAAACAGCCCAGGATGCCCAGGTTGATCACGTTGGCGCCCCAGGTGCCGAATCCGCCGTGGGCGAAAAAGGCGGCCTGCAGCAATAGGCTTAGCCCGGCAAGGGCTATGCCTATGCCCGGACCAAGCAAGATGGCAACCAGGGGGGTTCCCGCCGGGTGGGTACAGGTTCCGGTAAGGGCTAGAATGGGGATCAGGGAGATGAAAAAAATCAGGGCGCCACCCATGCCCAACAGGGGCCGCTTGTCCGGGTACTTGGCAGCGAACCGCTTCATACGGCCTGTACCCCAGGCCGTGGCGGCCACGGCAGCGCCGGTATACATCACTGCAGAGGTTCCGGTGATGACTCCTTCGGTGATGTGCATCGTGACCTCTCTAGAAGCCGGTAAATAACCTGCTTTTATTGCAAAAAATAATTAAATTGTTTAAAAATTTAATAAAGAATTAACCACTTGGATATTATGTTTAATCCATTAGCTAATTAAGGTGCATTCGGCGAGACAGTCCGATCAGTAAGCCCGATCATTCATATCTATTTTACTGTTAAATCAAGCAAAGGCGGCAAGGGCAAATTGAGGGTATTTAGTGGGTATTTTTGCATACCCGTTTGGCCTGGACAAATCAATTTAATTGGTTTAAAATCAATTTGTTAGGTCAATTGAACTAGTGTATCAAGATAGCAGGTGCCCAATTCTGCCTGTATAATATATAGTGCGGAGATATGTATTTAATCTAAAAGGCACATTTTTAGAGAATAAATTAGCTAATCAGATCAATTAAAATTGACTTATTAGGCAAACAATCTACTAGCTTATTGAGGCGAAACTCCTTCAAGGGAGACAGGAAAATGCAAACGCTGGAAAAATCCAAAAACCCGTTGGACTTAATCCTGTCTTTACGGGACTGGGAAGAATCCTTTTTGGAAAAATGGTTCGAGGGCATGCGCCGGGCCGGCTATCTTAAACACACCTCAGCCAAGCTCAATGATCGCGCCTTGGGTTTCTGGGGAGTGATGGCGCCCTTTTTTGAACGTCTGGAAAGCTACCAGAGTGTGGATTTTTATGACCTCATCGATAGTCCCCAGGATGCCGTAAAAGATATTGCCGAGTTCCTCATCATGGAATCACGGCGGCACCGCTTCCGCGGAGTCACCGCCGAAATGTACTTGGGTTGCTTCAAGACTTTCATTCATTCTCTGGAAGACATCATCCAAGAGATGGAGGCCGACCCCTACGATAAAATCCAAGCCACACTTCTCCTGCGCCGCTATCTTGACGTTGCCGAGTGCCTGTTCATGGGGGATTGGACCAACATGACACAGCAGGAGGCAGACAAAAACCTGAAAGAGAACACCCGTAGCCTGACCCTGGAAAAACACAAGGTCCAAAATATCTTGGACTCCACCCGTGACTTGGTTTTCCTGACTGACGAACAAGGCCTGGTACAGGAGATGAATGCCGCGGGGCAGGACTACTTTGATGAGGACGAGGCCTTGAACGAGCCGTTCTGGCGTTTGCTGGATTTGGAAGGCAACGATCTAGATGAGGTGCTGCGCTATTACCCTTTGGGCTCTTCCCAGGAAATAGGTCTGCTAAATGACTCAGTATTTTTCGTCCTGAAAATTTCGCCCATGTCCGAGGTGTCCATGGTCTCGGAAGGCTACATGGTCTTTTTGAAAAACATTTCTTGCGTGGTGGACCAGCGCGATCAGTTGGCCAACCGGCTGCAGCAGCGGACCAATGACCTGGAGGAATCTGGGAAGCTCTTTCGCTCCCTATTCAGGTCCGCGGGAGAAGGCCTCCTATTGGTGGATATCAATTTCCGCATCGTGGAAGCCAACCAGATGTCTTGCCGGCTTTTCGCCGTTCCCCGTGAGGAGTTGATCCAACAGGACTGCCGCAGTATCACCGAGCAGGGAGAGAGGGTGCATTTAGCCCGGATCATCAGTGAACTGGACGAAGAAGAAGTTTGGGTGGGCGAATTGGCGGGCATCCGAACCACTGGCGAAAAATTCCCCATGGAAGTGACGGTGAACCGGGTGGACCTGCCCAAACGCACCCTGTTTCATGTAGTGGTGCGTGACATCACCGCCCGTAAATCCTTGGAAAAGAGCCTGCAAAGGGAAAAGCAACATTTGGAAGAGATGAATGTCACCTTGCGCAACGTCATGAAAAGCATTGATCAACAGAAGCGGGAGATGGAGCGTACAGTGAGCATGAAGATCGAAACCTTTTTACTGGATGCCTTGGAAAAGGTGAAAATCGAGGATTCGGCCCCCTTAAGAGCCAATTATCTTGATCTTATCCGTGACCAACTCATCGGCCTTACCAAAGGCTTTTCCAAGGAGCTGGATGGTCGCCTGCTTTCCCTCACTCGCACTGAAATGCGTGTTTGCCAACTCATCCAGGGCGGCAGCTCTTCCAAGGATATCGCCGGGATTTTAAACCTTTCTTACGAAACAGTGCAGACTCACCGCAAAAACATTCGCCGCAAACTGGGCCTTAGAGGGCAGGGAGTAAACCTTTACAGCTATTTGGTCACCAAAGCCGAAGCGCTGGCTTAGCGATCAGGTAAGCCGAACAAACCGGCCTGCCCCATCTCAGCAAGACCATCGGCTACCGCAGCCTGGGCAGGGTGGTGGCCTAGCTCTTTTTCAACCGAACCCACTTATCGCCGGAAGCATCACTCCACCAGCGGCACCGGTCTCCCCGCCACTTAGCTGTGAGCTTCATTATCAAATTATGATTTGAATATTACCAACCGGGGGGGCCATAATTTTCTATCATGACCGTAGGCGAGACCTAAACCGGTTATCCAGGCCGATCCTTTAACTGGGAGGTGGCTTTGAACTCTCGCGGAATCCTTTTTGCCCTGGTGTTGGTGGTGGCCCTGGTTTTGGCCGGCACCGGCTTGTACGCCATGCTGGGTTCTATGGAAGAACCGGCAGTTCAAAAGGCAGTTCTGGTGGCGGGGGCTACGGGTGAAGGCCTGACTCCGTCCCAGGTAGTGTTTAACCCGCCCCTGCCCCAAGACGCCCCGGAGGATATACGCGAAGGGGTCATGCTGGGCTACCGCATCCTGATGGACACCCAGACCTACGCCAAAGAGTACGTAGGTAACCAGCTCAACTGCCGCAACTGCCATTTCGACGCCGGGCGGGAGCGTAACACCCTGTCCCTGGTGGGGGTGGCGGCCAAATACCCCATCTACCGTGAACGCGAAAAATATGTCACCGACCTGGTCACCCGCACCCAATCGTGCTTCCTGCGCAGCATGAACGGTAAAAGACTGCCACCCGAAGGCAAGCACATGCAGGCCATCATGGCCTACTACCACTGGATTTCACGAGGCTTGCCACAATACGCTCGTATTCCCTGGTTGGGCCTGAAAAAGCTGGACAGCAGCCACCAAGCGGACAAGGCCGCAGGCAAGCGGCTTTATGGACCGCATTGCCATGGTTGCCATGGCCCCGACGGCCTGGGCACGGTCACGGCGCCTCCCTTGTGGGGCCCGGGCTCTTTCAACGACGGGGCGGGTATGTCCAAGCTGAAGAACTTCGCGGCCTTCACCTATCGCTTCATGCCCAAGAGCGCCCCCAATCTCACGGTGAGTCAGGCCCTGGATATATCCGCTTATATCCTCAGCCTGCCCCGGCCCCGCTTTCAGGCGGACAAATAGACCATGCTGTTTCCCACCTTTTACGTCCCCGGCCTGGGCCAAGGCATGACCATTGCCCTGGTGGCCATAATTCACGTCATCATAAGCCACGGCTTGGCCATCGGAGCCCTGAGCCTGGTGGTGTTGATGGAACACCTGGCCCTCAGGCGCGGCGACGGCGAGTTGGCGGGTCTGGCCCAGCATATACTCAAACCGGTGGTGATCATCGTCACCGCGGTGGGCGCGGTGACCGGCGCGGGCATCTGGTTCACGGTGAGCGTCCTGGTCCCCGGCGGCATCGGCTCCATGCTGCGGGTGTTCTTCTGGCCCTGGTTCATCGAATGGATTGCCTTCACCCTCGAGTTGCTGGTGCTGTTGTGCTACTACTTCTTGTGGGATAAGATGCGCGCGCGGCATGCCGGTTGGCATGTGGCCCTGGGCTGGTCCTATCTGGCCATCGCCTTTTCCTCGGCCTTTCTCATCTCGGGCATCCTGGGCTTCATGCTCACCCCGGATGGCTGGGTCCAAAACCGGCAACTGGTCTCGGCCTTTTTCAACCCCACCTTCTGGCCCCAGTTGACCTTGCGCATGCTGGGCGCCTTTGCCCTGGGCGGCCTTTTCACTTTGGCCTTTGTGCTCTTCAGACGCCGGCTTTCTCCAGAACTGCGTCTGCGGGTGAGCCGCCTCTTGGGAGGCTGGGTCCTGGTGTGCGGCATCCTGGCCGCCGCGGCTTTGTGGTTCTATTTCGACGCGGTGCCCCGCACCTATGCCACCCACAAAGTCTTCGCGATGCTCACCTCGCGCCTGTCCCAAGAATCCTGGCTGCTCTGGCTGGGTAATATCCTGGCCGTGGCGCTAATTGCCGCCGTGGCGCTGGCAGCGCTTGCGCGCCGCCGGCTGGCCAGCAAGCTGCTCATAATTCCCGCCATAATTTTGGCCATCGGTCTGGCCTCGGAGTTTGAACGGATCCGGGAGTTCATCCGGGGGCCTTACCTCATGCCCGGCTATATGTACGCCAACCAGATCCCCTTGGCCCGCAGCCAATACCTCAGGCAACACGGCTTTTTGGCCCACACCGCCTGGCAATTGCCCCAGCCGCCTGGCTTTGAGGCCAGGTCCCAAGCGGCCCACACCCTGTTCATGGCCAACTGTGGGGTGTGCCACACCATAGGCGGGCTCAATGACATCCGCGACCGCCTAAGGGGCCGTACGTTGCCCTCGGTCAATGTGCTTATCCGGCGGGCCGAACAGATGGTCCCTTTCATGCCTTCCTTCTCAGGCACTCCCGAAGAGGCCCTGACCCTGGCCACCTATTTGTACGAAATCTCTGGCAACCGGCGCTCGCTGGCATCAGCGCCGCTTAGCAGCCAAGAGGAGGTGAGGGGTGAATAACCTGCACGACCTCCTTTTGGCCAAACCCCTGGCCGACCGCGTCATGGAACTGGTGCTTTTCGGCTCATTTGCCCTGCACCTGCTTTTCGTGCTTCTCATGCTGGGCACGGCCATGATCGCGGTGTTCTTCTTTGCCCACTCCTGGCTGACCGGCTACCGCTTTGAGTTGCGCTGGGACAAACGGGTGCTGCGCATCCACCTGGCCCTGAAAAGCCTGGCCGTGGTGCTGGGGGTGGCGCCCCTGCTGATCATCCAGGTGCTGTGGAGCGTGCCCTTTCTCACCGCGGCCGGCATCCTGGCCCCCTATTGGCTGGCCCTGATTGCTCTGATGATCTTCGCCTTTGTCTCCCTGGACACCCTGGGCCATAAGAATAAAGTGCATCCGGCGCGTCACCTTATCTTCGGAGTTTTGGGACTGGCCGCCCTGATGGCCATACCGGCGGTGTTCACCGCGGTGCTCACCGTCATGGAGAATCCGGACAAGTGGGCCGTGGTGGCCTCCCGGGGATTGGGGGCCGAGCCCGGTCTGGTGTTCCACTGGCTCATGCGCTATCTGCACATCCTGGGCGCGGCCGCCCTGTTCGGCGGGGCCTTCCACTACTTTTTCTCCCTGCGGGGAGCCCAGGAGCGCCATTACCATCTGTCCAACTGGATGGTGGTGGCGGTTCTTTTCCAGGTGGTGGTTGGGGTGCTGTTGTTGGTCAGCGTGCTGGAGCGGCTCACCCCGGCGGTGATCGGCGCTATAACCGTTGGTGTGGCCGCCACCATGCTGCTGTTGGGTTTG
>JANQFN010000072.1 GCA_028277825.1 Desulfarculaceae bacterium | reverse complement strand
CACCCAGCCGGTGATGATGGCCGCCAGGATGCGTGGCAGCCGGATGTCCAGCACCACCACCGCATTGGTGCCGCCCTCCAGGCCCAGGAGGCATTTGAGCGCACCCAGGGGCGTAAGGCCGTAGGATCCCTGGGCCAGAGCCACCAGGCCAAGCAAGGCAGTGGCAAGACTCAGCCCCACGCCCAGGAGCACCTTTCGCCTCAGCCCGGCTTTATAGATGGCGCTCAACTCACCCGGTTGGCTGCTTAGATAGTCCAAGGTGCAAGACATGTTTATTATTACGCCTGGTGGTAAACAAAAAAGCCATCAACCGACGCCTGCGGCGCGGATGATGGCCTTCATGGTCCAGCTTTTATGTAGCTCGATGGGCTTGAAGTCTTTTGAGGCCTGCCCGCTTGTTATAAAAAACCCCTTTCATAGGGGGTTTTTAAATTACTAACATCGCCCAGTACAGAGTGCAAGTTTTTATTTGTTATATTCTCATTATGAGTTTCGTAATTTTGCTTCACGGCTATCCAAAGGTTTTTTCCAGTAATGCAGCCCGTGTTATGACGCCGGCCCAGCGGGATATCAGGGAATTTGGCGCATATCCCTGGGCAACATCAGGGCTGAGCGCTCTACGGCGGTCTTATACATCTTTGTAAAACGCCTGCTCGGCTACAGTTCTGGCTACAGTTAACTCCGGCAAAACCCCGCGAAACCAGCCTAGCCCAGCTTAATATGGCCCAAACCACCCCCCAGTCTGGCCTTTCACACCAGCGACACGGGTTCAAATCCCATTGGGGACGCCAGTTCTAAGACAGAAAGGCTCTGCCCTTCGGAATTGAAGAGGGCAGAGTCTTTTTGTTGGTTTTAAGTGGGGGGTGAGTATGCGATTTCTATGTTGTCTGGATTTATGGTTATTTGCTTTATAAAGGATTGTAGGATGTTTCGGATTCGACTTGGTTCTGCTGTGTCTGGCAAAAGCTTCAATGTGGTTTTGAGTTCGGGCAAATGGGAGTGTCATGAATTTCGTGTATTGAGCCATATGTGAGATACTCAGTTTAAAAACCGTGACGAAGGAATGGTTAAAAACAAAGCGGTCTATCTGGCCCTGGGCATGGAGGAGATCGTCGCCAAGATAGTTCCCTACAAGTCCCTTTTCGACAGCACCGGGGGTGGGGCCACCTTTTCCGGCGGCGAGCCCATCCTGTTCATGATAATCCTCCGCACGCTCCTGATTCCCGGCCTCACCGATAGCGAGGACAACATGTGCGGCCCGCTGGGTTTTTATCGGGGCAACGGGATAAGTCAGGCGGCGCTGGCCAAGAACAACCCCATCTGGTTCGTTAAGTCGGAAAAAATCGGGGTGAACCTCCACATTCTCCATGACAGCCCCATACGCGGCCTCTATGACTATGCTAAATTCGAGGCCATCAAAAGGAGGTTTGAGGGCCGGGGCGTCGAAATTCCGGAGTCCTGAAACGCGGACAAAACCGAAAGTGCATGCCATGAAAAAAGACTGGAGATATTATTTGGGCCTGGCCATGTTCATCTATGGCTTTGTGCCCATGAGCGTGGTGGCCTTCCTGCCCTTTTTCAACCTGACCCTTGCCGAGGCCGGGACGTTTGCCGTGGTTTTTCTGGCCTCCGGCGAGTTGTCCTTCTATGGGGCGGTGGTGCTACTAGGCAAGGAATTCGTGACCGTCCTGAAGAAGCGGGTTCTTGCGCTGTTGCATAGGCATCACCAGGAGCCCAAACCGGTGAGCCGAACCCGGCACCGTGCTGGCGTGGTCTTGTTCGCGGCCAGCTTTCTGCCCTACTACATCGTGTTGGTGGACCTGGTCTTTTTTGCGCCCAAGGGGGCGGAAATAACCTTTCTGGCCTGGGTCATGGTGGCCGGTGAGGTGGCGGGAATTGTCGCCTTGTTCCTGTTGGGCGGCCAGTTTTGGGAGCGCTTGAAACAGCTTTTTTCGTGGCCAGGCGATGAGGTGGCCTTGGCGGGAGAGGCACGGTGACATCCCCCTGGGCGGCCAGGCCTCGCCTTGGGCTGGCGCCTCCGCGTAAATAGCGCGAAACTCAACCTACCGATAATAAAGGACAGGCAAAATTTATAAATTGATAACTTGCAATGCGGTGGCTCTAATCGCGGCATTCATATTGGCGGCGTGGATGAGTACTGCCCGGGCCGGGCAAAACACAAATGCCGCCGCCGAGATGGCCCGCAAGCTGCAAGACCCTTTGGCCAACATCTCGGTGATCATGACCGACAACGATATCCTGTTCAGAACCGGTGACGGCGAGACCAGCTATCAGTTTCAAATTCAGCCGGTGCATGCCATTGACTTCCCTGAATATGGCTTCACCCTTATCCCCCGCGCGGTGATTCCCATTGTGGGGGCGGCCCCCCTGGCCGATATCCCCGGGCTGGAAAATCCGCAGCCCGCCGGGGGCGGCACAACTTGGGGGCTTTCCGACATTATCACCCAGGTTTTTTTCGCCCCAAAGACCGAATCCAACTGGAAATGGGGCGCCGGGCCCCAGATTTCCTGGGACACCCACACCGACAGCATGCTCAAGGGCCCCGGCTGGGGCGCGGGCGTGGCGGGCGTCTTAACCGGTTCGCTGACTCCGGCTGTGTCCTTGTCCTTTATCGTGGGAAACCTTTGGGCATTTCAGGGCGATTTCAACACCCTGCTGCTGCAACCCATGCTTTTTTATAACTTCGATTCCGTGCCCGGCGCCTATATAGGCTACAATGCCGTCATTACAGCCGACTGGAAAGCCGATTCCGGCAATATTTGGACGGTGCCCCTGGGGAGCGTGGTGGGTCGCACCTTTGACATGGGTGGAGGCTATGGCCTGGATCTCATGGTCGGGGCCTATGCCAACGTTGCCAAGCCCGAGGGCGGCCCCGACTGGTCGCTAAAGTTCGGTGTCAATTTCCTGCTTCCCTAAAGCCCCGAAAAAGAGCACTGATTGCCAGACCTTTTGATACTCATGATTTATTTCGCAAACGGAGACTCGATTTAGAATCGAACCCGAAGTGTAAAGCTTCTCCATTGACCTGAACACTGGCAAGTCCTCGTGTCCATCTTCATGACTGACCTGTCAACTCCGGCCTTTTTACCATGTTGGTGTTGAAGGTGTGCCTCAAATCATGCAGGCGGTAATGTCCATTATCTCGCCCACATCTGTTTCTCATTGGGAATGAAGGTAGGATCGATTTTGCACCCCCGTATGGGGGTTCAACGGCTGAAAGGAATATCAACTCGTAGCCGACAAGTAACAGCCGTCTTGTAACGCCTCAAATCTTATCAGCTTTTATTAGCTACCTTTGGAGCTACCCTGCACTTCCGGGGACCAGGCCTACCACTCTTGATCTATTTACAGCCTAGTTGCTACCGAGTGCTCCTACCTGCAACCAATCGCCGGGCGTTGTAAAACGTTTTTCATGCGTCGGACGAGCGAGGCTATAACTGGTATAATTAATTTTAATTCTATGGACTACAGAATCCTGGCGGGTGACAATTTGGCCCGATTGATAACCGGACCAGGCCCTTGTACGCGGTCGACCGACCGGACCGTGCCCTGGCACTCAAAAAAGCGCTGTACAGGCATTTTCCCGGCAACTGGTTAAGACATTCTCCCACGGGCCAAGGCGGGGGAACACGGCACCTAGTCAAATAAAGGGAAGCGTTTCACCATGCTTAGTCAGAGCAATTCAGAATTCAAGGCCCGCACCAGGCCCCTGGCCCGCGCCACCTTTATTTTATCCGCGGCCCTGATACTGGCAGCTCTTCTAATCGGCTATGTCAGCTACAAATACTCCTTCAGCATGATGGAAAACAGCTATCAAAGGTTTTATCTCAACAAGGCGCAAATGATCGTCAAGGCGGCGCAACCCTACTTGCGAAGCTCTGACGGCGAATTTCTGCAAGCCCTTAACCGGAACTGGCAAGCGGCAGGCAACAGACCGACCGATGAGTATATCTGCGTGGTAGACGAGAAGGGCAATTTACTACTGCACACGGCGGACCCCAAAACGGTTGGCAATTACGCTGGGGACAATCCCATTTTGGGTGGCTCGGAAGTGGCTCAAAAAAAATTGTGCGATCTGGTCTACGCCCAAAAGAATTATGTGGGCAAATACATTTCCAGCGCGGGGCACAATCAGATTGCCGCCTTTGAAGCCATACCTGAAAAAAAATGGATGCTGGGAGTGCATCGCTCATTCAGTGCGTTGAACAAGGAAATCGAGGACGGCTTCAGGCCCCTGTTGATTGGCTTCATTGTTGTCTGCGGTTTGTTAATGCCCATCAGTCTGTTGTTCATTTTCAAAACCTATAGTGCGGCGCAACGCAAGCAGTTCCAATCCGAGCTTGCCCTGAAAGACAGCGAGCAAAGGTATCAATCCTTGGTGGATACGATGCCTCAGTGTCTGTACAGAACCGACCTGCAGGGAAAACTGACTTTTGCCAATAAGGCCTTTTTGGAGTGGGTGGGCTTGTCTTTGGAGGAGAGCCTTGGCAAAACCGAATATGATTTCTTCCCCGAAAAAACAGCCCGCCAGAATTTAGCGGACGATTTTGAGGTCATTCGTACGGGGAAAACGCTGGATGCCATTCAGGAGTATAAGGAGCCGCGGACAGGTGAGCGCGCGTTTTTCGAGGTGGTCAAGCATCCGGTGTTCAATACCAAGAATGAAGTCATCGGGTTGCAGGGAATCTTCTGGGATGTGACCGATAAAAAGCAGGCAGAGGAGAATCTGAAATACACCAAAGCCCAATTGGAGGCGGTGTTGCGATCGGTGCCCTCGGGTATCATGGCCGTTGACGCCTCGGGGCTTTTTACCATCATCAACCAAAAGGCCGAGGAGATTTTAGGCTTTTCCGAGGCCGAGGCCTTGGGCCGGCCGGTGCAAAAATTGATCCCGGACACCGGGCTCACCAAAGTTTTGGCTGAGGGTAAAAAAGAGTTTGGCAAGCCCTTCTCTTGGCAAGCCAAATCTCTGATGGTCAGCCGGAGTCCCATATTCGAAGGCGGACAAACCGTGGGCGCGGTATCTGTGATCCAAGACGAGTCAGAACTGGAAACCGTGCAGAAACAATTGGAGAAGGTGCAAAGGCTAAACGATGAATTGTCATCCCTCGTAAAAAACTCTCATGACGGCGTCTTAATTACAGACACCGATAAGGTGCTCACAGTCAACCCGAGCTTCGGGCGCATCACTGGTTTGGTGCCCACCACTTTGGAGGGCAAGGCGGTTGCCGAGCTTGATGCCGAAGGGCATGTCTGCCTGGCGGTGGCCCAAGCCGTGTTCAGGCATGTCAAGAATCACCATTCTTCCATGACTTTGCGCCGGAAACTAAAAAGCGGCAACGAAATTTTCATCACCGGCAACCCGGTTTTCGACAAGTTCGGGCAAGTTGTGCGGGTGGTGATGAATGTGCGCGACGTTACGGAGTTGCAGTCCCTGGAAGAACAGATCAAGAAGCTGACCGCGGTTCCCACCGGTTTGGAAGGCGAGGTGGATTGTACTGATGAGCCGACTTTGGGCATTGTGGCCGAAAGCCCTCTGACCAAGAATCTTTTGGATCTGGCCGTGCGGGTGGCCCGCGTGGATTCCACGGTTTTGCTTAGCGGCGAGAGTGGGGTGGGCAAGGACGTGGTAGCCGGCTTGATCCACAAGCTGAGCAAACGGCACGGGATGCCTTTCGTGGCGGTAAACTGCGGAGCCATTCCGGAGAACCTGCTGGAAAGCGAGCTTTTCGGATATGAGAAAGGCGCCTTCTCCGGGGCGGACCAGCAAGGCAAACCGGGTCTATTCGAGGAGGCCAAGGGCGGCACCGTGTTTTTGGATGAAGTGGGCGAGTTGCCCTTAAGTCTTCAGGTGAAACTCTTAAAGGTTTTGCAAGAGCAGCGCTGCCGCCGTTTGGGCAGCGTGAAGACGGTGGATCTGGACATCCGCATTCTGGCGGCGACCAACCGTGACCTCAAGACCATGGTGGCGGCGGGCGATTTCCGCGAAGACCTATTCTACCGATTGTACGTAGTGCCTATAGAAATACCTCCTTTAAGGGAACGCCGCGAGGACATCCTGCCTTTGGCTCTGCAGTTTTTAAAGACCTACAATAAACGTTACGAGGTGTCGCGGACTTTGGGCAAAGAGTTGCTGCAGGTCTTGGAGGCCTACGACTGGCCGGGCAACGTGCGGGAGTTGCAAAACGTGATCGAGCGCATGGTGGTTACTGCCGATGCCGGGGTGCTGGAACCCCGCCACTTGCCGAACTCGGTCTACCAAGAGGCGGATACGCCTCAGCAGCTCGACATGTGGGTGCCTGAAGGCATGAAGCTGGGTGAGGCCAGGGACCAACTGGAAAAACAACTAATCCAAAAGGCTCTGGCCCAAACCAACAACATCCGGGAAGCCGCGAAACTGCTGGGAGTGGCCCACTCGACTGTGGTGCGCAAGGCCCAGAAATTCGGCCTGCAAATAAACGGAAACTCTACTTTGCACTGATAGAAACCGGTGTGGAAGCGGGCCAGCCGGCGGGATCAGAGGAGCGAGAGTCTCAAGGTTGGTTCCGTCGGAAATGTCTCAGGCCCGCAACCACAAAACCGCCGCGGCCAAGAGCAGCATCACCGCGATGACCTGGCGGTAGAGGCGGTTGGAGGCCCGGCCAAAGGCCCAGAAGCCGGCAACCGAACCCAATACCACCGCCGGGCTGTACACCAAGGTGGCCTTGAAGCCCTCCCAACTGAACATACCCGCGGCACCGTAGACAAAACCAATCAAAATAAACTGTGCCGAAAAAAATGTGGCCAGGAAGCTTTTGACTTTAAGGGCGTTGTCGGTGACCGACATGATGTAAACCGCGGCCG
Source organism: Desulfarculaceae bacterium (assembly GCA_028277825.1). Classification (GTDB taxonomy): domain Bacteria; phylum Desulfobacterota; class Desulfarculia; order Desulfarculales; family Desulfarculaceae; genus Desulfoferula. The sequence continues at coordinate 1,646 of JANQFN010000072.1, read as the reverse complement.
GTGGCCCGCCGATGGTATAAGCTCCGAAAAACGAACCCCCGATGAATCCCCAAAACCTCCCCCACCACGGGCTGTGGGCGTAGCGCTGGATCAGCAATTTGCCCGCGGGCAGGGCGTTGAAGATCACCACCGCCGCGATGAATGCGGCCAAGGTGCGCTTCAAGACCACCTCGGGGAGGAGGTAGAGCATGAAAGTGCCAATGCCCAGCCCCAAAGCGGTGCCCAACAGCATGGGACGCATCAGGCGCCACTCTAGATGGGCCCGGTAGTGCCAGGCCTGGTAGAGAAAGAGGGCGAGACAATAGGGGAATTGCAAAGCCACCGCCTCTTTAACCGGCATCAATAGAGCCAAAAGAGGCACCGACACCAGAGCAAAGCCAAAACCGGCGAAGCTCATGGTGAACCCGCTAACCAAAAAAATGAGGGCCAATGCCACACCCTGCTCCACTAGCGGCCCCCTTCTGGTTGGCGCGCCTTGAGCCCTCCGGCCTGGGGATAAAGACCGACTTCCACACTTTGGCCAGGGGACAACAAGGCTAGTGCTGCCTCCGGCTTTCCGGCCAGCAGCCGGCGCAGCCACCCTCGGCTGCCCTTGGCTTCCCTGAGTCCTAGCCCGAATAAATCGGCCATCTCGCGGGCGTAGCGCCGGTGATGGGATTTCAGGCCGGCGCCGGTGTCAACCAACACCACTTCATGATAGCCGGCCAACATCTCCTTGCCGACCCAGAGGGCGTCTTCGGGTCCGAATTTTTCTTTGGTCACAAAATATTCGCTATAGGGGGTTTTACCGTGGTCTATCCAGCCCGGGGTCAGATAAAAGCTGCCGCCGCAGCCGACGCAGGGGTCGGCTTGCTGGTCTCCCAGTAAGATGGGAATGCAATCGTGCGCCAGGGGCAGCAGCAACTCCAATTTGTGGGAAGATAGCCCCTGCAGGCCGCCCCCGCAATAGCCGTAGGCCAACAGCACCCGCCGGGTGGAGGGTTCCCGCTCCACCTCAGCCAGAGCTTCTCCCAAACTGGCGCGGAGTTGGTCTGGATAGCGGTGAAGCCCCTGATCCAGATAGGTGACTTTTTCCGGGGGCAACCCCAGGCTTTCCAGTTCCGGCTGGAACACCCGGCAAGCAAGCACATGGATTTCGCTCAGGTCGCCGCCTGTCCCCTGCCGCTTCACTCGGCAAAGCCCCTCAGGATGAACACCACTACGCTCAGTGCCATGAGGATATAGGAGAGCGTGTACAAACGGGAGGCCCAGGTCCTGTCCAGAATCCCCAAGCCCTTGCCCAGGGCCGCCCCCAACGCGAAGGCGGCCCCGGCTATGGCAAGGACCCATGTTAGGAGGGGAAGGGAGGTAGGCACTTTGACTTTTCTCTTTTAGTTGGTATCGCAAGCGCCCATCAGGTCCTGGGCGCCCTCCAGCTGTTGGAATATTTTGGCTCCCTCTTCATACAGGGACTCCATGACTTGACCCTTTATCTGCCGGTAGCGTTCGGTGGCCAGCACTTTGAAGTCGCGGGGGCGGGGCAGGTCCACCTCCACCATGGTCTTGATGGTGCCCGGCAGGTTGGTCATCACCAGGATGCGGTCGGCCAAAAACAGGGCCTCTTCTATCTCCGAGGTGATGAAAAGCATGGTCAGGCCGGTTTCGCG
>JANQFN010000063.1 GCA_028277825.1 Desulfarculaceae bacterium | reverse complement strand
AGCCAAAGCTACGTCGAGCTTGGAGCGCAGCCGGCAACACCGCCAGCGCTTGGCTGGCGCAGCCGGACGACCGGCCTTCGTGAAATATCCGGGCTAGAGACAACAGCGCGAAAGGCGACACCATGAGCGACGTCCAGGGTCTGGTGATGGTCAACACGGGGCATGGCAAGGGCAAGTCCACCGCCGCTTTCGGCTTGGTGCTGCGGGGCGTGGGCCACGGTCACAAGAGCCTTATCATCCAGTTCATCAAGAGCGGCGAGGGCTACGGCGAACTGGAGGGGCTCAAGTTGCTGCCTGGTGTGGAACTCAAGGCCACCGGTCTGGGGCTTATCGGCGACGACGACGACCTGGCCCCCCACCGCCAGGCGGCGCGCCAGGGCTGGGAGCTGGCCAAGAAAGAGGTGCGCTCCAACAAATGGGACCTGGTGGTGCTAGATGAAATCAACAACGCCATGAAGCGCGGCTTTGTCACGCCCGAAGAGGTGGCCCAATTGATCGAGAACAAACCGCCAGAATTACACCTGCTGCTCACCGGTCGGCACTGCCCCCAAGAAATTATGGAACTGGCCGACATGGTCACCGTGATGGAGCCCTGGCGGCACCACAGCGACGAGGGGGTGCCCGCTCAAGAAGGGGTGGAATACTAACCCGATATTCCCGCCCCAACTTCCCGCAAATAAAACCGCTCGATCTTCGCAAAATCTTCATCCGGATTCTCTGGTCTGAGTGGTCCAGGTGCGCTACCATTTTTAATAGGCATATAAAACAGAGCTGCCATGATCCGCGTGGGCGGGGGTGGCGGTTTATTTTGCACCCAGAGTTCCTAAGCCAAGGGGGAGAAACCTATGGCAACAAAGCAAAGGGACTATTTCGCGGCGCTGTATAAAGCGGCCAAACTGATCAATTCGTCCTTGGACCCGCAGAAGGTGCTGAACGAGATCGTCAAGGGCGTGACCCAGACCATTGGGGCCAGGGCCTCGGCAATCCGGCTGTTGGACAAAAGCCGCAAGGAACTGGTCATGGGCGCGGCCCACGGTCTTTCCAAGGGCTATGTGCGCAAGGGCAAGGTTCTGGTGGCCAAAAGCGGCCTGGACCGCCAGGCGCTCAAGGGCGGCTCGGTGTGCATGCTGGACGCGCAAAGCGATCCCGGCTTTCAATACCAGGACCGGGCCAAGGCCGAGGGCATCCGCTCCATCTGCGTGGTGCCTCTCAAGGTGGGCCGCAAGAAGATCGGCGTGGTGCGGGTTTATTCGCAAAAGAAGCGCCAGTGGAGCGGGCGGGAGATCATGTTCCTGGAGGCGGTGGCCAACCTGAGCGCCATCGCCCTGGAAAACGCCCGCCTGCACCAGGCGCTCAAGACCGACTATGACCTGCTTTTGGCCTTTCACGACCGTTTGGATGACAACTAGGAGGACGATGCCATGATTCGTTTGGGCATAAACGGGTTCGGGCGCATCGGCCGCCAGGTGCTCAAGGCGGTTTTGGAGCGCTATCCCGATCAGATGGAAGTGGTGGCGGTCAACGACCTGTTCGACACCGAGACCAACGCCCACCTGTTCCAGTACGACACCAACTACGGCCGCTTTCCCGGCGAGGTCAAGGCCAAAGGGGACAGCATCGTCATTGACGGCAAGGCGGTCAAAAGCTTTGCCCTGCGCGACCCCGCCCAGATCCCCTGGGATGACGTGGGGGTGGAGCTGGTGGTGGAGAGCACCGGCCTGTTCCGCAGCCGCCTCCAGGCCGAGGCCCATTTGGAGGCCGGGGCCAAGCGGGTGATCATCACTGCGCCGGGCAAGGAGGTGGATCTGACCGTGGTGCTGGGGGTCAACCAGCGTGAGTATCGCAAAAACCAGCACTACATCGTATCCAACGCATCCTGCACCACCAACTGCCTGGCCCCGCCCGCCCTGGCGGTGCACCAGGCCTTTGGCATCGTCAAGGGTCTGATGACCACGGTGCATTCCTATACCAACGACCAGCGCATTCTGGACCTGCCCCACCGCGACCTGCGCCGGGCCCGGGCCGCCGGCCAGAACATCATCCCCACCTCCACCGGCGCGGCCAAGGCCCTGGGCGAGGTGATCCCCGAACTCAAGGGGCGATTCGACGGCTGCTCCATGCGGGTGCCCACCCCCACGGTCTCGGTGGTGGACTTCACCGCCCAACTGAAGAAGAAGACCGACAGCCAGGGCCTGCGCGCGGTACTCAAGAAAGCCGCCCGGGGCCGGCTCAAGGGCATCATGGCGGTGGACAACGGGCATCTGGTCTCCATGGACCTAAAAGGCGATCCTCATTCCAGCATCGTGGACCTGGAGTTCACCCAGGTGCTGATGGGCAACCTGGCCAAGGTGGTGGCTTGGTATGACAACGAGTGGGGCTACTCTTGCCGGGTGGCCGACCTGGCCGCCTTCATGGCCAAAAGGGGGCTGTGATAAAGACTCTGGCGATAAAACAGCCCTTGTTCAACTGGGCCTGGTTTTTGCTGGCGGCCCTGGTCCTTTGCGCCTCACCGGCTGGGGCCGTTGAGGGCAACAGCTTTCAGCCCCTGAGCGAGGACCAAAAGCAACGGCTGACCGGTGGCGGTGTGGTGGTGCGTACCGTCATGCCCGAGGGTGAGCAGCGGGCCTGGGTTCAGGCGGTCATCATCATTTCGGCCCCGCCGGCCCTGGTCTGGCACACCTTGGTGGACTATGAACATGCCACCGAGTTTGTGCCGGGCCTAAAGGGTTGCCGGATGCTGGAGCGCGGACCGGATTATGACATCATCGAGCATCGGGTTGACTTTTCTTTTTTGGTGCCAGAGGTGACCTACGTTTTCAGGGCTGACTACCAGAAGAAGAAGCGCATTGCCTTTAAAAGACTCAGCGGCGACCTCAATGACTTGGAAGGCAATTGGAGTCTGAAGGCCCTTGACCAAGGGAAAAGGACCCGCCTGACTTATACGGTGTACTTGGATCCTGGCTTTTGGGTGCCCCAGTGGCTGGTTTCTCTTATCATGCAGGCCGACGTGCCCGAACTGATGATGGCCATGCGGGACCGGGTGCAGGGTGCCATTCCAGGGGCGGCGCAGGACGGCCTCACGGGCGAACAATGATATCGGTGGTCATACCCACTTTGAATGAAGAGGCTGTCATCGCTTCATCTCTGCGCCATTTGCTGGCCCAAGATGGCGAGTTTGAGGTGATTGTGGTGGACGGCGGCAGCCGGGACGCCACTATGAGGGTGGCGGAGCGGTTTCCCGGGGTAAGGGTGTTGTTGTCGCCCCGGGCCAAGGGAGCCCAGATGAACCTGGGCGCGGCCAACGCCCAAGGTGACATTTTGCTTTTTCTGCACGCCGACACCCGCCTGCCCGCCGACGCCCTGGCCATGATCAAGCAGGCCCTCGATGATCCGGACGTGGCCGCGGGCAGCTTTTGTTTGCGTTTTGATCATCCCGGCCGCTTGCTGGGGTTTTTTGCCCGCGGCAGCCGTTTCAACCACACCCTGTTCACCTATGGCGACCAAGGCCTGTTCGTGCGGGCCCCGGCCTTTCGGGCCACGGGCGGCTTTGCTGATATCCCCCTGATGGAGGACGTGGAGATCCAGCGGCGGCTCCGCCGGCAGGGAAGGTTTGTAAAAATTCGAACCCCGGTGCTCACTTCGGCCCGGCGTTATCTGCAAAAGGGAATCGTCCGGCAACAGGCGCTCAACACGGCCTTGGTGCTGTTGTTCCATCTGGGGGTGTCCCCTCAGACCCTGGCCCGGACCTACAGCTTCCCGCACGGCCCCGGGCAGGCGGCGCGCAATGAGGCCCAGCCGTCTCTTGGCCCCGGCCCGCCAACCCCCAAACGAGGGGCTGTCAAAAGATGAGTTCTTTAAGCCCCAAGACCGGATCATCCCCGGCGGACGGGGCGGCCCTGGCCTTGGCGATGCTGCTGGTCCTGGCCGGCATTTGCTCCTGGGCCGCAACCGCCCTTGCCGCCGGTCCACAGCTAGCCAATCTGGTCATCTCATCCTCCCGGGCCGACCTGGACGGCGACGGCCGCACCGAGACCGTGGAGGTGGTCATGACTCAGGGCCGCCGCTGGATGGATGACGAGCCCTGGTGCGGGTCCGGCGACAAGTGGCAGGGCAAGTTTCTCTTGAGGGTCAAGCGGCAGGGCAGGGTGCTGAGCCGACGGTCCTGGGCGGAGTTGCTGCCGGCCCAAGCCGCGGCCGAGGAAGATGCCTTCTTCTGGGCGCCCAAGTTCAAACTGGTATTTCGGGACTATAACGGCGACGGGCGTCTGGATTTCAACCTGGGCCAATACGGCTCCTGCAACGGCAATCTCTACGTTCTGTTGTCCCTGGATCAAAATGACCGCTTGGTGGCCTTGCCCATACAAGACCGCAACGTGCTGTTCGTTTCCCCGGCCAGCCGCAACAACTCCACCACCGC
>JANQFN010000048.1 GCA_028277825.1 Desulfarculaceae bacterium | reverse complement strand
CTTCATGTAGGTGCCATTGGCCACGGGCGCCGCCACGTCATATTGGCCATTGAGAATCAACATGTGCGCGCTGCCGCCGCTCACCCAATCCGCTGATGTTGCTGAGGGGTCTTGATCCATGGCCTGCTGCATCCAGCCCGTGTCCCGATACCATCCCGTGATCCAGTAATAGGGAACCTGCGACATGGGGGCGAAGAAAGCATGCTTGACAAAGTGTTCTCGCATTGATGGCGTAAGCCAAAAGGCAAAGGCGCCGGTCATACCGGATAGGGTGACATACTGAGGGTTCTCTTTGGCGCCCTTGGCGGCAAGATCCCGGAAATAGTTAACTATCTTCTCGGTTAGAGCCGAGGGGTGGGCCGCAAGAGCCTTGGCGCTGGGTGCCTTTTTTGGCGAGGCTCCGGGGTTTTGTGCTTTGGGGGTGGACTTCGCCCCGCCGGTATCGCTCTTGGTGGTCTGGGTGGCTTGTGCGCCAGACGGCGAAGCAGAGACTTGTTGTCCCCCGCAGGCCAGGAGAACCAGCGATCCAACGCGCTGTGGATATCTTACGGCAAACATCCTGGCCACACGATTGCCAAATTCATAACCGAGCACGTGTGCTCTGCCTCCGGAAATCCCCCCGGGAATATCCTTCAGGACCAGGGCCACATCGTCTGCAAATTTTTCATATGAGGGCTTGGTGAGGATTGGGCCGCTTCTGCCGATGCCTCGCGGCTGTATGGCAACGGTGCGATACCCGGCCTTATTCAGGACAGCGGCCAGTTCACGGAATTCGCAGGCCCCGCGCCCCATGCCCGGGAGGAGAACAACCGTCTCTCCCCGCGCAGGTCCCTGCAGGAAATAGGTCAGTCGTTCGTCCGGGCCGACAGCTTCTCCGATGTAGGTCAGATTCAAATCCGCCGCATTGCTGTAGGTGGCACAGGCGAATATGGTAAACAAAACCAGTGTCCAAAGAACCACACAGGAAGCGCCCAGCCTGCTTCTAATTTGCGTTTTCATATCGACCTCAGTGACAAGAGCTTGTTTTATCATTAATTAACTAGGTATTATGGGTATATTAAACTCTTTGGACAGGTCTCCAGTCAACCTCCCCCCTGTCCTCAACAAGCCAACCGCCTCGCCTCAACCCTCCTGAAAATACTCCCGCGGTGTCCGACCCAGGGCCTTTTTGAACATGGCGATGAAGGCGCTGGGGCTGTTGTAGCCCACCTCCAGGGCCACCCGGGTGACGCTGTGGCCCAGGCCCAGCCGGCTGAGCGCCTCCAGGATGCGGACCTGTTGGCGCCACTGCCGGAAGCTCACCCCGGTCTCGGCCTGAAACAGCCGGGCCAGGGTCCTGGGCGAGGCCCCCACCTGCCGGCCCCACTCTGCCAAGCCCCGCCGGTCGGCCGGGTCGGCGCGCAGGCCGTCATAGATGCCCTTCAACCTGGGGTCGCCTGGTATGACCAGTTCCAACGGCGACACTTCCAGGCCCTCCACCTGATCCAGGATCACCTGCATCACCCGCTCGGCCGGGCTGCCGGGCTCATAGAGCCGGGGCAGAGCGGTGGCCGCGATGATCAACTCCCTCAGGAGCGGGCTGACCGCAACCACCCGGCACTGGGCGGGCATGGCCCCGCACACCGCCGGGTCCAGGTACAGGGTGCGCAAGGACACCGCGCCGGAGCACTGGATGCTGTGCCGGGTGCCGGCCGGGATCCACACCCCCCGCTGGGGGGGCACCACCCACAGACCCTGGGCGGTGGCGACGCTCATCACCCCGGCCGAGGCGTACAAAAGCTGCGAGCGGCTGTGGCGGTGCTCGGCGATCAGGTGGTCGGGCGGGTAGTCCCGGGCCATGGCCACCACCGGCCGGGGCACGCTGTGGATCTCGCCCAAAGGGTCTGGAAACACCGCATTTGGCTTATTTTCGATATTTTTTGTCTTCATATCGAAAGCAGGATAGCGCAAAGGGGGCGTACACTCAAGGGCATGGAGATGGGGAGCGCGACAAACAGAGACCGCGGGAGGGCCACATGAACCGCAAAATCGAGTTCGCCTTTTTGAACGCGGGCCACTTCCTGGACCATTTCTTCATGCTGATCTTCGCCACCGCCTCGGCCCTGGCCCTGGCTGGCGAGTGGGGCCTGGACTACGCCCGGCTGATCCCCTACGCCACCCCCGGTTTCGTGGCCTTCGGGCTCTGCACCCTGCCCGCCGGCTGGCTGGCCGACCGCTGGTCGCGGCGGGGCATGATGAACCTGTTCTTCCTGGGCCTGGGGGCCTCCTCCCTGTTCACCTCCCTGGCCGGCGGCCCGCTTTCCATGGCCCTGGGCTTGCTGTTCATCGGCGTGTTCGCCTCCATCTATCACCCGGTGGGGCTGTCTCTGGTGATTGAGGGGCGGCTCAAGACCGGCATGCCCCTGGCCATAAACGGGGTGTTCGGCAACCTGGGGGTGGCCGGCGCCGCCCTGATCACCGGCTGGCTGATCCAGCTAGCCGGCTGGCGGGCGGCCTTTGCCTGGCCGGGCCTGGTCTGCCTGGCCGTGGGCCTGGCCTATCTGGCCCTGACCCTGGCCGGGCGCAAGAGGCCCGCGCAACAGAAGCGGCGAACCGGCTCTCCAGCGGCTTCACCCGGCAAGGCTTTGGAGCGGGCGCTTTTGCTGCGCGCCTTCGCCGTGGTGCTGGTCACCACCGCCCTGGGCGGCCTGGTCTTCCAGAGCACCACCTTCGCCCTGCCCAAGATCTTCGCCGAGCGCCTGACCGACCTGGCCGGCTCGGCCTCCCTAGTGGGCCAATACGCCTTTTACGTGTTCGCCCTGGCGGCCTGCGGGCAGCTGGTGGTGGGTTTTTTGGTGGACCGCTACTCAGTGCGCGGCGTCTTCGCCGCCGCCGCCGTCATGCAGGCGGTGCCCCTGGCCCTGATGGTGGGCCTGGCCGATTGGCCGGCGCTGCTGGCGGCCATGGCCTTCATGCTGGGAGTGTTCGGCCAGATCCCCATCAACGACGTGATCATCGGGCGCATCACCGCCAGCCAGTGGCGCAGCCGGGTCTTTGCCCTGCGCTACATTGTCACCTTTTCGGTCTCAGCCAGCTCCCTGCCCCTGATTGCCTGGATTGTGGGCGCCTGGGGTTTTGACCGGCTCTTTGTGGTGTTGGCCATGGCGGCGGGCGGCATCTTTCTGGCGGTGCTGGCTTTGCCCCGGTTAGTATCCAAGCGGTAAAGGCGGGCTGGCCGGCTTACGGGACTGTCCTCCAACCGGCCTACTTCTTGCCCTTCCCTTGACCCAGCAGGCGCGAGGCCGCCCACAGGGAAAAGGCCCAGGGCAACAACTCCAGGGTGCGCTCGATGGCCCGGACCCCGCGCGCCAGGCCTCCGCGCAACTCATCCCCCTGGCGGCTCAAGGCCGCCACTTTGGCGTCCAGCTCCCGCCTGCGGCTGCTCAGAGACATTCCCGGTCCTTGTTGAATTGGCCAAGGGTCTCGCTGAAGGGCATCCTGCACCGGGTGACGCGCCGGTGCACGCTGATCAGCACCAGGGCCGCGGCCAGCAAAAAGGCGGCGGCGGCCAGGGCCAACACCAGCAACCGGTAGTCCGGAGGCACCGCCCATACCACGGCCATCAGGGCCAGAACCAGCCCCACCACGCTGAGCACCAGCCCGGCCTCGCCCCACAACAACAGGGACAAAAAGCGGACCTGCTCCTGCTTGAACTCCACCGAGAACAGCTCCAGGCGGTTGGCGGCCAGGGCCAGGCCCAGGGAAGCCAGCCGCCGCAAGGAGCCGGGAAGCGCGCCCAGTAACGCCGCTAGGTGCAGCATGGCCCTAGCCCCGGCGCTCAAGGAACAAGAGGGTGAACAGCATGCCGGCCCCAAAGGAGAGCCCCAGGGCGGCCAGGGGGTTTTCCTGGGTCCACTGGCCGGCGCGTTCGGCGGCCTGGGCCAGCTTGTGCTCCAGCGCCTGCAGCTTTTCCTTGGCCTCGGTCAGGTCCTTTTCCAGGCGCTGTTTGACCTCGCCCGCGGCCTGCTCCGGCGCGCCGGAGAGCGAGCCCAAAAGCTGCTCGGCGTCGGCAATGATTTTCTTGAAATCCTCGGCCAGTTGCTGTTTCTGGTCGTCCAGACCGCCTGCCGGCGCCTGGTCCTGGGCTTGGCTCATGGCATCCCTCCCCGGGGCCCGGCGCGGCCCTCGGCGGCGCCAGACCCGAATAACTTAAGTGTTTTTATTACAATACCCGGACCGGACCGCGCTAGTCCAGCCCCAGGGGCCGGATCAGGGGGTGGGAAATGGAAAGAAGGA
>JANQFN010000014.1 GCA_028277825.1 Desulfarculaceae bacterium | reverse complement strand
CCGGTGTACAGGGCCCGGGTGAAACCGTTGGCCGTGCCTCCTCTTTGGCTCAAAAACCACTCGATGAGCCCGGCGTGCTGCTTCAGTTCACGGCCGATGATGGAGCTTCTCAAGGTCAGGCAGCCCGGGCCGCTGATCTCGCCCAAGTATTTGCTGCGCCCGTACAGATCGTAGGCATCCGAGGGGTCGTCATCCTGGTAGGGCCCCTGTTTGCCCGAAAACACGCAGTCCGTGCTGAAGTGGATGACGCGCGCGCCGCGCTCTCCGCAGAGCCGGGCCAGTTGGTGCGGAAACAGGGCGTTTAGAGAAATGGCGATCTCCGGGTCCTTGGCTCCGTCCAGCTGCTTGATCACCCCCACGCAATTGATCACCGTCTGGGGCACCTCTGCATCCAGCAGCCGGGCCAGGCCCTCCAGGTCAGCGGCCGAGACCCCGCCGATGAGCCTGGCTCCGGCCAGGGCGGGATAGGCGGCTGCCTGGGCCGCCTCGCCGCGCACCGTGGCCGCCACCTGGAAACGCTGCCCCAGACGCTCAACCATCTTGTGGCCCAGCATGCCGGTGGCGCCGATGATCAATACCCGCAAAAGCTCATCTCACAATCAGATAACATTGCCTGCTCAAACCAGGGTTTGGACGTAAAGTGCATTTACCACAGGGGTTCCCCTGCCCGCCACCTCTAATTGCCGGACTGGGTCGCCAATCCATCCAGGACTGACCAAAAAGCCTTGCGGGCCGCGGAAAGGGAGAACTCGCTGGCCGCCTGCCGGGCGTTGTTCACCAGACGCTTACGCAGAGCCGCGTCTTCAGCCAGGCGGCCAATGGCCCGGACCAGTTCATCCGGGTCAGGCCGGTCCACTACCAGGCCGCAGTCCCGGCGCTTGAAAAAGTCCGCCAAAAAGCTATCTCGGGGCGCATGCACCAGCACCGGCCGGCCGCTGGCCAGATACTCGGCCAGCTTGCCCGGCGCTGAACTCTGCACCGCCCGGTCCTTGGGGGTGTCAAAACCCAGGGGCAAGAACAGGATGTCCGCCTCCCGTTGGGCGGCCAAGGCCTCCTCGGGCGCCACGTGGCCGTGATGCTCCAAGGGACCGCTGATGCCGTGCTGCACCAGCCAGTCGGGCGGCTGCTCGGAATAAACCTGCAGCTTAGCTGCCAGGGCGCTGCTGGCCAGGGCGGCCATCAGGTTCTTGAAGGCGTCGAAATGGGCATCATACACCGCGCCGGTGTACACGATCTTCAGTTGGTCTCCGGGCAAGGCTGCTGCAGCGGGCGCCGCAACTTCGTCACTGGCCAGGGGGTTGCGCACCATGGCGGGTTCAACCCCGTAGCGGCGCTGATATTCCGCGGCCAGGAACTCGTTGGGCGCGATCAGGGCCGCGGCCGCGGCCGCCACCCGGGGCTCCCACAGCCGGGCAAAGCGGCTGTAGATGCCCGGCGGCCACTGGGCCCCGTAGTCGTCGAACAAATACAGCACCAGGGGGAGGCCCAGGCGCTTGGCGGCCAGCATGGCGGCCGGCGGATTGAGCACGCTGCCGGTGCAGGCCACCAGAGCAATGCACTTGTCCGCCTTCAGGATGGCTTCGATATGCGCAGCCCGCCGCCGCAGCCCGGGCAGCAGGCCGGCCATTTTGTTGGCATGCCTGAGCAGGGGCCAAGGAGGCAGGGGCAGCAAGAAGTGGCGTTCAGACTCCAGGCGAGCCCGCTCCGGCGGACCGGCCTGGTCCAGGGCGGCCGAGTCGTCGGTGAGCCACAGCACCTCATCCACCCGGCTGCCGCCGGTCACCAGACCCAGCACCCGCGACTGGCCCGAGGGAGAAGGGGGCAGCACGTGGGACAACAGAGCTACCCGGCCGGCGCTCATCGTGCGCCCTTCCCTTCCCGGCTCTGGGCCAACAGGATCTGGTAGAGCTGCAAATGCCGCTCCACGTAGAGGTCCAGGGTGTAGTCGCTGGCCACCAGCTCCAGCCCGTTTTGCACCAAATCGGCGTACAGTTCTTCATCGCTCCACAGGGTCTGGATGGCCCGGGCCAGGGCAGCGGAGTCGCAGGAGGGAACCGCCAGGCCGGCACGGGGGGCCTGGATTACCCCGGGCAGGGCGGTGCCCTCAAACACCAGCGGCGGGGTGCCGCAGGCCATGGCCTCCACCGCCATCAGCCCGAAGCTCTCGGCCAAAGAGGGCATCAAAAACATGTCCGCCGCACCCAGGGCCGCGGCCAGCAGTTCCGGGTCCTCCACCCAGCCCAGTTCCAGGGTGATGTATTTGTCCCGGGGAAATTCCACCTCGCCCCGGCCCTCAAAGGCGATCAGATAAACCGGTTCATCTGGTTCCAGCCGGTCCAGGGCCTCCACGATGTATTCGATGCCCTTGAGCTTGTAAGAAGGCGCCGACTCCCTAAAGGCCAGCACCTTGGCCTTTGGCGGAATGCTGAAGCGGGCGCGGCAGGCCGCCTTGTCCCGGGGCTTGAACACCTTTGGGTCCAGGCCAAAGGGGATGCGGTGCACCGGCAGATGGGACAGGATGGGGCTGTCTTTCACGCGCTGTTCCATCCAGGGTGAAGACACCACCAGGTGCAGGTCGCTGTGGCGCATGACCCATTTTTTGATCTTGTAAGCCAGGGCGGTATTGTCACCGCGCACCACGATGGGCAGGGTCAAATCCGGGCAGGAGCCGCAGCCGGTCTGCCAGCGAGGGCAGTCCAGGGGGTGGATGCAGTGGCCGGTGCTCAGCCAGGGGTCGTGCAGGGTCCAGAGCAGAGGCCGCCGCCGGCCCATGAAGGGTAGATTGAACAGGCTGAAGAACTGGCCGCCGTGCAGGAGCTGCAAGTGCACCAAGTCAGCGTCGTAATAATAGGGTTTGGCGTACAGCTCCAGGGAAGTGACCGGCAGCACCGAGTGCAAAGACAAGAAACGCTCGGCCCGGGACAAGAAGCGGTTGAGCCGCAGCGTTAAAGGGCCGCCCATCTCGTGTATCTGGGGCTCGTCGTAAAAGGATTGCATCACCGCCATGTGGCTGTCATGGCCCTGGGCCAGCATGGTCTTATGCAGCTTGTAGCCGTTGAAGTTGTGGCCAACCGAATCCCAAGTGGTGACCTGCAGGGTCTTCATGCACCGCCCTCCAGCACCCGCAGAAAGTCCTGTTGGGCCTTGTGTGGGCTGAAGTCGGCCCGGGCCCGCCCGCGCGCGTTGGCGCCCAGGCTTTGGCGCAGCCCGGCCTCAGTGCTCAGGCGGCGCACCGCCCGGGCCAGGGCGTCGGGTTGGTTCTCATCCACCACCAGGCCGCATTCATGCTCTTGCAAGTACCAATACACGAACGACTCGGCGCTGGCCTGGGCCAGAATGGGCGTGCCGCTGGCCAGATAGTCAGCCAGCTTGCCCGGGCAGGATGTTTTGACGATCTCGGGCAGCATGTCCAGGGCAAAGGGCAAAAAAAGTATATCCGCCGCGCTCTGCACTCCAGCCACCTCTTGCGGGGGCACGTGGCCATGATACACCACCTGGTCCCCCCAGATGCCCTCCCCTTTGAGCACCTCAGGTTCGATGGCGGTGTACAGATGCAGCTTGACGTACTCCAGCCCGGGCGCGGCCATGCCCTCCAGCAAATTATGGAAGGCCCCGAAGTTGACGTGGTAAATGGCGCCGGTGAAAACGATGTTTATCTCGCTCGCGGCGCCATCTTGCCCGGGAGGCAGTTCATCACTCTCACAGGGATTGCGCACTATGGCCGGCGTGAGACCGTGACGTTTTTGGATCTCTTTGGTCATGAACTCATTGGGTGCGATCAGGCCGGCGGCCCGCGGGAAGATGTGGGCCTCCCAGCGCCGGGCTACCTGGCGCATCAACTCATCGGGCCACTGATAAGTGTAGTCATCGAACAGATAGGCATAAAAGGGCACCCGGCCCAGACGGGCGGCCACATAGGCGGCGGGCAGGAGCGTGAGATCGGCTGTGGCCGCCACCACCGCCTGACAACCCTGGCGGCCCAGGATGCCCCGAATCTTGAGGGCCATCCTCAAGATATTGGCCCGGATGCGCAGGCGCCGTTGGCGCTCACTCATGCCCGGGCCGTTAATGGCCTTGTCAGGAGGCAAATAAAAAGACTCAGCGGGCAGGTCTTGCGTGAAGTCCTGGTCATGGCCCTCATAGGCCCGGGAGATAAGGCAGTAGGCCTCTGGGGCCAGGCCGCGCAGGATGCGGCCGATGACAATGGCCTGGCCCGACCAGGAAGGCGGCACCACCGGCGATATGAAAGCGAACTTAGGCGGCATGGGGCTCTGGTTTGCGCCTTATCCAAAAGCTGCCGCTGATGGTTTTATGGACCTGGGGATCATAGTGCTCAAAGGCGCGGGCAAAGGCATCACTGTGTTCGAACATCAGGTAATTTGCCGCCAGCAAAACTTCGAATTCATTGTTAAAACAGAGAAAGGCCTGCAAGAGATAGGACTCAGTCCAAAACATGCGGAACGAGGGGTTGGCTGACAGGGCCTGAGAGTATTCATAGGGCAAGGGTATGTCGTGGATGTGCACCGCCACTCCTGGGGCCAGCCGGGGAAGCACCTCCAAAAATAAAAAGTTCACGTCGCCGCCGGTGCGCACGCAGTGTCCGGAGTCGATGAACAGGATGTCGCCCTCGCCCAAGTCCTCGAAGAAACTCACTGGTAACAGCTCCACCCGCTCTGCGACCAGTTCCGTCACTCCGGGCAGACCCTGCTGGACCACCTCGCCGGCATAGGGATCAACAATGACGTATTCGTCGGCCTTGCCGGTATCCTGCTGGTTCATGAGCATGGCCCGGGACATCACCCGCGATGACATGCCCGAACCTATCTCTACCAGCCGTTTTGGCTTAAAATGCCTCACCATGACATGGGTGGAGGCCGCGCAACCAAAGCTGAAGGAGGGGTTTCCGGTATAAAAGGACTGGGGATCATCAGCTACTTGCTGAAGTGGCCAATCGCACTCTGGGCCATATTCAGCACCCAGGCGCAGAAGCAACTCCTCTTGGGCCTGCGGCCGAAAGTCCACACCGGGCAGATCGCTGACCTGATCCCAAACCCCGCGGGATGCAAGGTCCTTAAGATCCGGGATCGGGGTGTAGTAATGCACCTTCATGGGCAAACAGCCGGCAGCCAGGCATTCCTCTGAACGCAATCCGGTATGAGCAATGGCGCGCACTGCGCTCACATCGGCACTTTCAGCATATATACCTCCCAGCGCGTCCATCAGGTCGCTGGAGCCTTGGTTCAAATTGTCAAACATTTTGCTGTACAAAAATAGATGATGTTCAGCCCAATACTGAAACGACTCCGAGGCCAGCATGGCCTCAAATCTGTTTTTGGCCGAACGCGGCAGCAGGTATTTACCCAGCCGAAAAACCATATTCATGAGCCGATCAGTCATTGAGCAACCTGCTTCCTGAAAATGCAATGAAGTTTATGATCGCCAGGTGTTTCCGTGCTGAACCGGCAATAATGGCCTGCCGGCGACTCAAAGTCATGCCAGCCTAACTTTGCTGCTGGTGTCCAGGCCTTTAAAAGCCAAGCCAATTTTGGCACACGCCTGGTATAAATACAAGCGTGCGGGGAGGTTTCCCAATTTCTCCAAGGTGGCAAAGCAATTGACAGATTTCGATCGTGGCTGCTAAGCTCGACACACCTTGTTAGGTTTAAGATAATTGTTAAGAAAACCTGACAAATATTTGGAGAAACATGTCATTTGCTACACTACTGAAACTGGTCGGCCTGTACGTCATCTTCACTCTGACCACCTTTGGTTTCATTCAACGTGAAAAGGCGGCCACGGAAAACAAGGCTGCCAACCAGGCGGCCAAGTCCGCCTTTTGGGCCCTGATCTGGCCAGTCTATTGGCTGGCCGTAGTGGGGCCCAAGAACTCTTTGCAACAGATCGGCAAATTTTTGTCCCACAATGTGGCTTTTTGGGGGCTTTATCTGCTGGGAATTCCCATCTCTTTTGCCGTGTTCCTCTACGTGCGCTGGGATGACGGCCTGCTCTTTTCCCAGGGGGCCTGGCTGATCTTCAAGTCCCTGTGTATGGCTCTGGTCTGGCCGGTCTTTTTGTTTGTCTAGGGAAAATTAAGTACAGTACGGACTGCCGCCTCAGGGCTGTAACTGGCTCAAGCCTTTTTGCCGCATGTAGCCCAGCAGATCTGATTGCAGGTCTTGCTGGACGGCCTTGCGCTGTTCGCCGCTGGCCGTGCTTTTTGGCGGACGCAGCAGGGCCGCACGTCGCTGGGGCAGATAATATTGCAATAGGCCGGGCTCCTTGATGATCTGCGCCACGCCGATACCGTAGTAAGGCGGACCCAAATTCTTTTTAATAAAGCCCAGTTCCTCGTGCTGCTGGCCCGCATTGACCATAAAGGAATAGATGGGTCTTTTCTTCAGACCCTCTGGCGAATCCCCGTTGAATACGTCCCGGCCCTCCATCCAGGCGGGCGGCTGGACTCCCAGGCGCGCCAGGATGGAGGGGGCCAGGTCCAGGAACTGCACCGGCGCCTTGATGCGCTTGGTTTTAGCCTGCCCGGGCAGATGCACCACCAGGGGCAGCGGCTCTTTCATCAACCCGTTGCGGCCGTGATCTGTGAAAAAGATCAGCAGGGTGTCTTGCCACTTACCCTTTTTCTTCAGGGCCGCAATGATCTCCCCCAGAAAACCGTCTATGGAAATGATGGAATCATCATAAAAATCATCATCATAGTCCTTCACCTGCTCCTTGCCTTGGGAATAGACCCGCTTCACGCCGTGATACTTGGGCCCATGGCTCTTAAACAAGTGCAGCATCATGAACCAAGGGGATGAAATCTCATTGATGTACTTGAGGGCGCTGTTTATCCTGCTCTCATCGCTGAAATCTTTGTCAGTGTAAAACAGCCAAGAGCGCCAGATCTTGTGGTAATTGGTGGCGGGCAGGCTGGCCAGGAAGGCGGCCTTGCCATACATGCGGCCCGCGAAATCGCTCAGAAAAAGCACTTCCATGCCAGCCATCTTGCGCCAGACCGGGGTTGGCCCGGTCTTCTGGTTGTTTTGGATGTCAAACCCATCCAGCAGGTTGTAGCGGTAGGGTGTGGAATGGTAGGTGCCGCCCAGATAGATGTTGTAATAGCCCAGCTTTTTCAAAATGCCCGGCAGGTGCTGAAAAGAGGCCTGGGCCAGGAGTATGTCCGGCGCGTAGACCACCTTGGTGGTGAGAGGGGACTTGCCAGTCAACAGCGAACAAAGGCTGCCCCGGGTATTGCCGCTGTTGGTGAAGGCCAGGTCATAGACCAGGCTGGAGCGGCTCAACTGCTCTAGGTGGGGCGTGGTTTTGCGCTGGTAGCCGTAAAGGCTTATATGCTTGCGGTCCAAGCCCTCGGCGGACATCAAGATGATATTGGGCAGCGGTTTATGGCTGGTCCGGGCAGCGGTCAGGTCGGTGTCGATTTCATAGGAAAAGAGCATGGTGCTGCCACTGAAAACCGCCAGGGCGGCAAAAAGGCCAGAGTAAGCAACCAGGGCCTTTTTGCTGACTGGCTTGGCCCTGTCTGGAGATGGCCGGTACTTGTAGGTCAGCCAGCCAGCCAGCAGCAGCATAACAGCTAATAGTAAATAATTGACCCAGGCGGGGAATTCATAGATGGTGATGCTCAAGGCGCTGTAGATGGTGGTGTCTGTCCGGTAAAATACCAGCAATATTACGTAAAACAGGACCAGAAACAGCAGGGCAAAATCCACGGCCCGGGAAAGCAGCGGCGAGATGCGCCGGGTCAGCCAGCCCAGCAGGGCGAACAGGCCCACAAAGACCAGGCCGGCCAACACGGCGAAGAACATGCTG